>JAGFXS010000084.1 GCA_017861415.1 Bacillota bacterium | reverse complement strand
GTGTGCGTCGTCGGGCTTGAGGTCGGCACGGAAGTTATCCTGCAGGGCGCGGACAAGGTGACCGAGGGCGAGTCCGTCCGGGTTGTCGCCAACACAAACGGATAAGGCGGTGCGAATTCCTATGAAAAAACTGATTGGTTCTCTGCTGATGTGCGCGATGCTCTTCACTGTTCCCGTCTTTGCCACAGGCACGGCGCAGTCTGCTGTTACAAACCCAGACGGAACCAAAACCGTGACCGTCTCTTTGGACACCATCGAAAGCATCCTGACGGATTACTCCCCGGCCATGCGGAAGATTGTGAAGGATCGCGATGCCGCGGAGAGTACCTACCGCAAGCTCGAAGATACTATGGATGATTTACAGGAGGCCATAGCGGACGCTCCATCCACTACGGAGGGCTGGACCTTAGCGGCCCAAGCATCTAAGCAGTACGAGAGTCTGGAAAACTCGTATAAACAGGCGAAGCTGGCGCGAGATACCGCCAAGGAACAATATAGGCTGAACGTTTCCCAGCAGGTCAATACGGTGAAGCAGCAGTACCTCGGCTATTCTCTGGATCAGTCCAAGCTCAGTAATTTGAACGCGCAGTTAACGGCCCAGCGGCAGACCCTGACCAGCGCAGCATCCCTTCTGGAGCGTGGCTATCTGTCTAAGAAGGTCTATGATTCCATGGTGCAGACGACGGAGAGCGTGGCCGACTCCCTCCGAGCCCAGCAGACTGTCGTGGACGGGGGCGAACGCAGCCTGCGCTTATCTCTCGGCGTACCCGAGTCTGTGAAGCTTGTTTATGCGGAGGCGAATCTGTCCCAATTTGAGTTTAGCCAGATTAGTGGTCTTGATCTGGACAAGGACACCCAGTCAATGCTTCAAGGCAGCGTACAGCTGAAGAATGCAAAGCTGACCTACGAGAGCTACCGCGCTAACGACGATGTATCCGAAGCGCAGGCGGAAAGTGCCAAGATTGCCTGGGAGCAGGCAGTCAAGTCTGAGACCGAGAGAATGAAGACACTTTATCAAAATTTACAGGATGGCTATCACACGCTCTTGACCACACGCACGTCCGTGGAAACGCAGCGGGCCACTTTGGCAGCGGCGGAGACCAAATACCTGCACGGCTATATTTCCACTAAAACGCTCACTGATCTGCGTAATCAGACAGCGGTGCAGGAAACCAGCCTGAAGGCACAGGAGATCGCCCTCTACAGCAAGCTACTGTCCTATCAGCAGATGAAGGCCGTCTGAACAAGGAATTTGCAAGGTAAAGCCCCTCTGGAATCGAACGATTCCAGAGGGGCTTCTTGTCGTCAGCCAATGCCGCTAATTAACATCACCCCATGCTGCGTCGAAGGAGAGGGCGCAGACCTTATAGTCCTTTTGGACACAGTAAATGGGGAGCTGTCTGGTGGTAGCGGATGCCCCGATAAAGGCGGGGTGGTTAACCACCCCTAAAATGGCAACCGCCGTCAGAAGGCACAGGACCGCCGTGATAATCTTACGCCGCAGGATGAAGAACTTCATAGTTAAGCCTCCTTGGAGTTTGAATTATTCTAAGATATGAAGGTTCAAAGAGAAACATAACGAAAAACCCCCGTGACAGGAAGGGGTTTCCTGTCACGGGGAGCAGTTTGGACGAATTGAGTTATTCCAACACGCGAACGGCGGTGATCACCGGCTGGTCGGCGGGATCAACACTTTCACTATAACCAAGGGCAGTCATCTGGTCACAGATGGCATCTACCACTTCCATACCCTCGGTGACATAGCCGAAGGCGGCGTATTTGCCATCCAAGGAAGGGGCTGCGGCATCGTCATGGACAATGAAGAACTGGCTACTGGCACTGTCATTATCTTTGGCACGTGCCATGGAAATGGCGCCACGGGTATGGCTTAAAGGATTGTCCACACCATTTTCTTTGAATTCTCCCTTAATGGTCTCATCGGCTCCGCCAAAACCTGTTCCAAGGGGGTCGCCGCCCTGAATCATGAAGCCGGGCATGACACGGTGGAAGGTAAGGCCGTCATAGAAGCCCTCCTGGGCAAGCTTAACAAAGTTTGCAACAGTGATGGGGGCGGCGGTGCCGTCCAGCTCTAGCGTGATGGTGCCATAATCCTGAATCTCCATCTCTACGGTATAGTTGGGTACAGGTTCCGCAGGGGGGGCTTCAGGTGTGGGTTGATCGCCGCAGGCAGTCAAAAACAGTAGCAAGGATAGTAAGAGACCAGTAAAAGCAACGTGTTTCATGGTAACCTCCTCGGGGCAAGGTGCCCTCCTATGTATACCCCGGTGTTTACACGGGGCAGGGTCTATTGTACGGGAAAGGATAAAAAAGTGCAAGGGGAACGGGCGAAAACAAAAGCAAAGACGTTCGCTAACTAGAATTTTTGTCTGGAATATGCCGCAGAATGAAAACGTAGCATGACCAGCAAAGGCGCCTATGGGAACAAAACTTGTCCCGGAGGGGAAATTGTGCTATACTGGCACATGAAAGCTATGTCGGGCGGCGCCCCAAAGACCGGCCGAGGCTAAGCTTCCTCGTGAAAAGCAGGGCATCTGGCAGACTACGAAGGAAATAGGACTATCATGATGGATTATTATTTTGAAAAGCATTTTATGATCGGCACAAAGGATGTAGATCAGAACAACCATTGCCGGCCTTCGGCACTATTGTCTTTTCTTCAGGAGGCGGCCACGGCGGCTTCTGTGGCGCTGGGAGTCTCCCGGGGGGATATGCTGGCGCGGTACAATGTATTTTGGATGCTGGCCCGGATCTGGTTCCGTGTAGAGCGGCCCCTGCACTGTAATGAGGTGCTCACCGTGCGAACCTGGCACCGGGGTGGGCGCGGGGTCTCCATGTACCGTGACTTTGACCTCTATGTGGAAGGCAATTTGGTAGGGGAAGCGGTGAGCAACTGGGTGCTGGCGGATCAAGTAAACCGTAAAATGCTTCGGATGTCACATGTGGAGCTGGACGGTTTCATGAAAACCGGAGGCTCTTTATGTAAAACGATGACACTTAACAAGTTAAAAAGACCAGAGAAAATGGAGCTGGCAGAGCAGCGACTCATGCATGACAGCGAAACGGACATTAACGGCCATGTAAACAATGCCAGATACGCTGACTTTGCCCTGGATGTGCTCTATCCCCAGGCGATGGAAGGGCATAGCTTTGTAAGTGACATGCAGTTAGGGTATCTGGCGGAATGCCGCCCGGGAGAGGTGCTAACCATCCACCGCAGCCGGGATGGTGGGCAGTACTTTGTCCGGGGTGTCGGGCAGGACGAGGTGGTGCGTTTTGATGCCGCAGTGACGCTGACATCGTTAATAAATACGTAAACAAATGAAGTCAGACATAGAGTACTTCACAATACTAAAAAGTCTTTAAAAAGCTAATTATAAAAAGAAACACGGGAGACGTTCTGCGAAGTCTCCCGTGTTTTTAATATTTTATATAAGGGGTGAGGATTAAGCGCGGTTAACGTTGACAGCGCGAAGTCTGCCTGCGTTCTTGGGATCCTGCTCCACATCATAAGTGACACTCTCACCCTCGTTCAGGGAACGATAGCCGTCGCCCTGGATGGCGGAGAAATGGACGAAAACATCTTCCTTGCCATTGTCGTTGGAGATAAAGCCGAAGCCCTTTTCGGAATTAAACCATTTTACTGTACCGGTATGCATAGTGGTACCTCCTAAATAAAGTTATTTCGTCCATATAAACAGCAAACCTCACATTTCCAGTCACGACAATGACCGAACCTGTGAGGAACAACATCATACAATCGAAATACCAGACTCATACTACACCGGAAAGAAAGATTTGTCAAGAAAATTCTCTTGACGGTAATTGACAAAAATCGGGAATTGTTCACTAGAGAGGTGGACGTTAGTACGCGGAAATGAAAAAATGGAAGGCAGCCCAAATCCTCAGGCTGCCTTCCAAACACTTGTTCATTTTAAATAGCAAGCAATCATATTCACTTTACATTAAAGGAGCTGAATCATCGCCGCCTGATTACCTCGATCCTCTCCCAATCGGCGGTGGGACCAGAACTCCTCCGGGTGGCAAGCGGTGCAGAGATCGGAACAGTCGATATTCCCGAGGGTTAGCCCGGCCTGTTCCAGCTGATGAGTAATAAGGCCTTTAAGATCCACGCCGTATTTTTCCTCTGAGAGGGGGTAGATGAAGGGCCATGACTCCATGCCCAGAGCGTCGTTCAAAGCTTCGGGCACATCTGAGTGAGTTTCAAAGCAACGGGGGCAGATACCTGGCCCGATGGCCGCCAAAACATCCCCCGGAGCGGAGCCGTACTGCTGCGCCATGGTTTCCACAGCGCGCCGCACAATGCCCATGGCAGTTCCACGCCAGCCAGAATGCACTGCACCGATGGCCCGCTTTTGCGGATCATACAGAAGAATGGGAATGCAGTCGGCATAGAAAACCGTGAGGACCAGCCCGGGGCAGTTGGTGACCATACCATCGGCCTCGAAATTATTTAAGTCGTAGAGATGGGTGAGGCGATTCTCCTCCGTCACGACCTGAATGGTATCGGAATGTACCTGTTGGCACAAAATTACACCGTTCATATCGCTGCCAATTGCCTTTGAAAAACGCAGGTGGTTTTCCTTTACATATTCTGGATTATCTCCTCGGCTACGTCCGAGGTTTAGGCTCTCCCATGGGGCGTGGCTCACACCGCCCAAGCGGGTGGAAAATCCGTGAGCAACCCCACCGGCTTGAGTAAACTGACTGGAACTATAGTAGGTTAACGCACTGATCTGCTGCTTGTGAAACATGGGGGCCTCCTCTTTGCGGAAACTCCGAGGGCTAAATTTGCCCTCGGAGTTGGATTTTGAAGCTAGATTGAACCTTAGAAAATGTGGGGCCGTCAGCCCTGGGATGGAGCGCCCAGGTCAGAATGGTAAGCGGCACAAGTGCACTTCTTCCATTTCAGACCGCTGCCGCAGGGACAGGGATCATTCCGACCGATCTTGATGGCTTTCTTCACAGGGGCTTTCTTCACGGTGCCGTCGCCACCGCCGGATTCGCCGGTGATTCTGGCCACCCGCTCCCGACGGACCTCGCCGGTCTGTACCCGGGTGCGGAGGATCCGCCGCACGGTTTCCTCCTGGATGGCGGTGACCATGGCTTCAAACATGTCGTAACCTTCACGGCGGTATTCTACCACGGGATTGGTCTGGGCGTAGGCCCGGAGAACGATGCCCTGCTTTAGTTCGTTCATGGCATCGATGTGGTCCATCCAGTATTCGTCCACCACCCGGAGCATGACGACACGCTCCAGCTCACGCATGATGGCCTCGCCATATTCCCGCTCCCTGGCATCATAGATGGAGTAAGCCTTCTCAAGCAGTTGTTCGGTGAGGGAATCAGCGGTCTGACGCGCTAAATCACTGTCAGAGAGCTGCATCTCTTGATGAGCGAGGAAAAGCCCGCGGAAGGGGGCGGTAGCCTCCTGGAAAGCGGCGGCGTCCAGAATGCCTCGCTCACCCACATGGCTCTTTACATTGCTTTCCACAAAGTTACGGAGCATGGACCGGATATTTTCCTTCATGTCCTCTCCGTCTAAAACCTGGCGGCGC
>JAGFXS010000083.1 GCA_017861415.1 Bacillota bacterium | reverse complement strand
GGCAGGTGACAGTATACGCAGGCCCCAGAAGTACCATGACCAAGACACCTGAGCAACTGCGTGAGCTGCGGGAAGCGGGACTAACCCGGGCTTACCTAGGTGTGGAGACTGGTTGGGATGAGCTTCTGCAAAAGGTGAATAAGGGCTGCAGCGCCAAGCAGATGCTGGAAGCGGGGATTCGACTGCGGGAGGCAGGCATTGATCTTTGGGTAATGATTTTACTGGGTCTTGCCGGACCGGGAGCGCCGTCTCGCCGTCATATGGAGGAAACGGTGAAGATGATGAACCTAATGAAGCCTCAGCACCTCTCTGCACTTACTTTGATTCCGGAACCGAAGACCCAGCTCTACCGGGATGAATTATCTCCCTCTGAAAGGTTCCCTCCCAGAAGAGCGGGATAAGTTTTTGGCAATCATTGATAGTGCCTTAAGCGGAAAAGGCCGTATCCGCAGTGAATACCATAGAGCCCTGTAAATAAGAAAAGCACCTGTGCAGAATTGTACTGCAACAGGTGTTTTTTCGTTTATGTCATGCTTTTTTGACGTTTCCCTGTTTTGACTTTTTTTGAAGTGGACACCCCTTATAATGAAGACTGTCGACTTGGTCAGGCTGTACCTAGGCGAGATATGGAAACCGGTTGCAGGAGGGGTGCCTATGACGATTGTATATCTTGATTCCTTCTTGCTCGTGAATTTTATACTCAATTTTTTGCTCTTGCTGGCCAGCGGAAAGCTGGCGGGGGAAGAACTACATAAGTGGCGCTTTGCTTTGGCGGCGCTATTGGGGGCCGGATACGCTGCCCTTACCTTTTTCCCAAACCTTCGCATCTTTCTCCATCCGGCGTATAAAATCAGTGCGGCTATGCTAATGCTACTTATCTCTTTTGGCAGAAGCCGCCGGCTGATCCGTATCTCAGCCATCTTTCTGGCGTTATCTTGCGCCTTTTGTGGTGGAATACTCGCCATTGAATTTCTTAAGGGCGCCTCCTATATGAAGGACGGTATGGTCTATTCCACCGTAGATGTAAAGGGACTCTTAATGTCCGCCCTGTTTTGTTATGGCGTGCTTTCACTGTTTTTCCGGCGGGGTATGATACATCACACAAGTAAACGAGAGTTGGTGGACGTCACCATCCGTCATGGAGGAAATCTAGTTCAGTTGACTGCATTGGTGGACAGCGGAAATACACTTCAGGATCCGGTGAACGGAAGATCTGTCCCAGTAGTTGAAGGCGAGAAGCTTAAAACCCTCTTTCCAGATGATTGGTTGCTGTCAAAGGAGTCTCTGGAGCAACCAATCAAAGCCATGGAGCGCCTGGCGGAGGAAGGGAAGGGCACCAAACTGCGGCTTCTTCCCTACCGGGCGGTGGGGGTGGACTGCGGAATGCTACTGGCCGTAAAGCTCGATCAGATGGATATTGGTGGGAAGATCTATCAGGAACATTTGGTTGCATTGTCTCCTACACCTCTATCTGACGGGGGCGGGTACAATGCTCTGATTGGGTGCAGGTAACGCAGAAAATGATGAAGGAGGAGAGGATAACAGCATGAAGATCAGTAGAATCAGATGGTACATCAAACTCCAAGTCTTCTTAGCTAGGTGGAGTATTCGATTGCCAGGGAAAGTGATGTACATCGGAGGCAGCGAGACACTACCCCCTCCTCTTAATCGAGAGGAAGAAAGCCTACTCATTGCCAGACTGTCCGAAGGAGATCAGAAGGTATCTGCCCAGTTAATTGAACGTAACCTGCGCCTCGTGGTCTATATTGCCCGTCGCTTTGAAAACACGGGGATCAACATTGAGGATTTAATCTCTATTGGCACCATCGGCCTTATAAAAGCAGTAGGCACCTATAAAGCAGATAAAAACATTAAGCTGGCTACCTATGCCTCCCGCTGTATCGAAAATGAAATCCTGATGTATCTGCGAAAAACCTCCACACAGAAAAACGAAATCTCTTTTGATGAGCCCTTAAATACTGACTGGGATGGAAACGAGCTCCTTCTGTCCGACATTCTAGGTACGGAAAATGACTTGGTGCTGCGGCCTTTGGAGGCAGATGTAGACCGAAAGCTCCTGTCAGATGCCATGAGTAAATTATCTCCCCGAGAAAAGCAGATCATCTCCATGCGATTTGGGCTAGAGGGCACTGTCGAGCACACCCAAAAAGAAGTGGCAGACTGCTTGGGTATCTCACAATCCTATATTTCCAGACTAGAGAAACGTATCATCTCCCGCCTGAAGAAAGAAATCATGAAGGTGATGGAGGTACCTTAATACTTCACAATTAGCTTTGCCATGTATTCATTCAAAAGCCTCTAACGAGAGAGCTTAAGACCAACGGCCGGATGGTTACTCCATCCGGCCGAACTTCATTTCAACGCCTTTTGCGTCGTATTTTTTTCGTTTTCCTGAAATCTCTGTAATGGTGATCTTCCAGATTGCCGTACGGGATAGGCTTTCGGCAACAGCGGTGTCGAAGTGAAGCATGTTGTCCGGTGTGTATCGTTCGGCAAGGAGGCGAAGAGCGTGGATCTTCTCCTCATCCTCCGTGACCTCCTGGGCAATTCCAGTTACCACAGCCGACTCAAATTCCGTAGTAAAGTAAGCGGGAACCACCTTGGTTTCTCCAACACAGGACAGGCAAATAGTAGGCCTCGCCCGAAGGTTATCCGCCTTTTTACCGTGGAGAGCACCATGGAAGTAAATACAGGCTCCCTCACGGACGATGGTGATCGGCGTGCTGTATGGGGTTCCATCTGGGTTTGTAGTTGCCAGTGTGGCGTAAGCACACTTGTCCAGAACCATTAAGGCAAATTCAGCCGGCATTTCCCGGTCTCTTCTTCTCATAAATGGCCTCCCACCCTAGGCTTTATTTTGCTAAGACTTTTTTCAGCCGGACAAAACGAGGCAGGGCATGATCTGTGGGACGCGGCGCCTCACCCTGAATCAGGGGCAACGCATAGTCGATAAAGGCCTGGGTGACACCGTTGCCTTTTTCATTAATCCAATCCCTAGGAACTTTGCTCTCTACGTTGGCCACATCGGTGAGGGGGATCAACTGAGGTTCGCAGTGATAACCATTATCGTCTCGGGTGCAACGGAAGGCAACCATTTTGTCGGTGACCCCGGATACGGCTGCCTCAACAGCGACCTTACCTGCCATATAGGCTTCAGAAAGATCGGTCTGGGAGGCAAGATGGGAGGCGCAACGCTGCAGGAGAGAGAGCTCGATTCCGCGCACCTTTACACCCAAGCGGTTCTTCACCACGTCCGCCATCATGGCTGCAAGACCGCCCAGCTGGGCGTGGCCGAAACCGTCTGTGGCGGAGGTTTTTGCCTCGGAAACAAAGGTGCCGTCTGCGTAGTGAATCCCTTCTGAGACTGCCACTAAGCAATTGCCTGTTCGGCGGTAGAAATCTTCCACATCTGATAGGAACTGATCCATATCAAAGGGCACCTCCGGTAGGTAGACCAGATCAGGTCCGGCACCAGCCCAGGTTGCCAGACCGGCAGCCCCAGCAAGCCATCCAGCATGTCGTCCCATTATCTCCACAATGGCTACAGTGCCTGTATCATAGACCCGGGCGTCCTGGTACAGTTCCATGCAGGAGGTAGCAATATACTTGGCGGCACTGCCAAAGCCGGGACAATGATCGGTTCCAAACAGATCATTGTCTATGGTCTTAGGCACACCGATAATGCGGCAGGAATATCCTACCTTTTGCATATACTTGCTGATCTTATTACAAGTGTCCATGGAATCATTTCCACCGTTATAGAAGAAGTAGCGAACATCATACTTCATAAAGATATCCAAAATCCGCTTATAGTCGCGGTCATCTTGATCCGGGTCAGAGAGCTTATATCGGCAGGACCCCAAAGCAGAGGATGGGGTAAACTGCAACAGGTCCAACTCGCGGGGATCCTCCTCCGCCATTTCATAGAGCTGATCTGCCAGTACGCCCTTAATTCCGTGAGCTGCGCCGAGAACACGGGTGATAACGCCCGCTTGCAGAGCCGTCTGGATGACGCCTTGGGCGCTGGCATTAATTACCGCCGTGGGTCCCCCGGACTGGCCGATAATGCAGGCGCCTCTTAACTGTTCCATATAAAAAACCTCCCAATAAACCTTTGCAAGATGGATTGCAATCTCCTTAGATCATACCATGCCCCCTTGCAATTATCAATGACAACTGGTAAAATTGCCTTATCATAATTGAGGCAACAGGGGCGCATTTTAGTCCCGTTAATTAGAAAAGGAGTGAGTGACAATGCCACTGGTCACATCCACGGAAATGTTCCGGAAGGCCTACGAGGGCGGATACGCCATCGGTGCCTTTAACGTAAACAATATGGAGATAATTCAAGGAATCACTGAGGCAGCGCAAGAGGTGAACGCCCCACTGATCCTTCAGGTTTCTGCAGGCGCAAGAAAATATGCAAAGCATACCTATCTCATGAAGCTAATAGAAGCAGCCTTAGAGGACACCAAGCTGCCCATCTGTCTCCATCTGGACCACGGCGAGGATTTTGAAGTGTGTAAATCCTGCATTGATGGCGGCTTCACCTCTGTAATGATCGACGGCTCCAAGCATTCCTTTGAGGAAAACATTGCGCTGACTCGGAAAGTGGTGGAGTATGCCCACGCCCACGGAGTTGTGGTGGAAGGGGAGTTGGGCCGTCTGGCGGGGGTTGAGGACGACATCAACGTGTCCGCCGCAGAGTCTTCCTATACGGACCCCAATCAGGTGGAGGAGTTTGTAAAGGCCACTGGAGTGGACAGTCTTGCCATTGCCATTGGTACCAGCCACGGTGCCTTCAAATTTAGACCTGGGCAAAAACCTCAGTTGAGATTCGATATTTTAGAAGAAGTCGCAAAACGACTTCCCGGTTTCCCCATTGTCCTCCACGGCGCCTCCTCAGTGATTCCCCAATATGTCAATGATATCAACAGCAACGGCGGACAGCTGGCAGATGCCATTGGAATTCCTGAGGACATGCTTCGTCAGGCAGCCCGGATGGCAGTCTGCAAAATCAACATTGACTCTGACCTTCGTCTGGCGATGACGGCGGGCGTTCGACAGCATCTGGCAGCCCATCCCGATCATTTTGATCCCCGGCAGTATTTAACTCCCGGACGAAACAATATCCGTGATCTGGTGAAAAATAAAATTGTTAACGTGCTGGGTTCTGACGGAAAAGCTTAGCATTCCAAAAGGCGGTATGGCCGAAGCTGTACCGCCTTTCTTTACTGCCGGCTTTCCCACATAACTACCCCTATTTTCTCATAGATTCAAGGGAAAAGGGGATGAGAGTTTTGAAGTATCATCAAACACGAGCCTTCCGCATCATTGCTATCCTTATTCCTTTAGCCCTTCTGATAGCGGGTTATTGGTTTGTAAAACAAGAGGGAGTCACTTCAGCAGTTACTCTCTGTCGCTTTCCGGAACAGGTTTTTGTCATTGATCCCGGTCACGGCGGAGAGGACGGCGGTGCCGTGTCCCCGTCCGGGCAGGCAGAAAGTCACATTAATTTAGCCATCGGACAGCGGTTAGACCTTCTTTTTGGATTTTACGGTGTGGATACCATCATGACAAGAACCGCGGATGTCTCTATCCATGATGAAGAAGCTGCCAGCATTCGAAAAAGGAAAGCATCAGATCTGAAAAACAGGGTTAAGATGGTTAACGCCCTGGAGGCTCCAACGCTGATCAGTATCCATCAAAACTCTTTTCCCCAAAAGAGCTCACATGGACTACAGGTGTTTTATGGGCAGGAGGAGAGTTCAAGGGCACTGGCTGATCGAATCCAGCGTTTGGTAGCGGAGAATCTGGATGCCAGCAACCATCGGCAAGCCATGAAAATTCCAGACACAGTGTATTTAATGAAAAATATCTCCTGCCGCGCAATTCTGGTCGAATGCGGCTTTCTCTCCAATCCCACAGAGGATCAACTTCTTCAGGAGAACCCCTATCAGACAAAAATCGCCATGAGCATAGCGGCAGGCTGCCT
>JAGFXS010000082.1 GCA_017861415.1 Bacillota bacterium | reverse complement strand
ACGTTTGGCGGCCTTGGTCTTTTATAATGAGAATAAGGACGATGCCTCCTTCTCCGTCTACACAAAGCGGGATGGCTTGTATTTCGGCTACTACCTGCGCTACTACGGTGATATGGAGGAGATTGGGGATCAGGTTCTGGGCCTGCGGGTGCTGGACCGGAAGTCCCCCCCGGCAGTGGCTCTCCTCTCCATGAACAGCCAGCGTGTGGCTGAGGTGGAGGTGACCGATGCCCAGGGAACCACGCGGATCGAAGTGGATCCTGAAAACCCCTTCGCTCTGGTGTTCATGGATCCCCAGGAGATCACCCTCTTTGACGATGAGGGGAACCCGGTGGAGATCGAAACCATGCTGGAACGCTCCAACGAGGTAGTTGGCAACCAGGCACCCGCGCCGGAGGGAGAAGAGAATTCGGCAGGATAACCGGCAATGTATTGGCAGGCGGAAAAAGCTGTCCCTTCAAAAGGGACAGCTTTTTGTTTGTCAAAGTAGCAAAATCGCCTTCAAGCACCCTCTTGCTCACTCGCGCAAAGAGATTTGTATAATTTTAACAATCTTTTTGCAGGCTACAAAATTTTTTCGTTCATTTCTTATTCCGCGTGCTATAATGGGGGTACAGATAACAACCGTTATCTCGCTGCGATAGACCCCATGGTTTTTCGCAGCCTGAAAAGAAGTCCGCCACAAGACCATGCAGAAAGGAGCTTCGTCATGAACAACTGGAAATGTACAATCTGCAGTACGGTGCTCGAGGGCGACGTTCCTCCCGAGGTCTGTCCTTATTGCGGCACTCCGGAGGAGCAGTTTATTCCCACAGAGGAGCATCCCAGCACACCCACCCCCAGAGCTGTATGATCCCCACTGTTCCTTACCACAATCAAAGCGATAGAAGCCATGACGCTTTGTCCCAAAACCTCCGCCAACTTAAAAACGAGGGCAGGTATCTGAACGGTAGATACCTGCCCTCGCTGTGTTGTGGACAAATGTTATAGTTCGCCGTTTAAAAAGGCCTGATAGTCCTCCTTGGTCCCCACCTTTCCCACGGCAGAGAGGGAGGCCTGTTCAAAGCGGAAGATCTCCCGGGACAGAGTAGTGATCTGCTCGCGGGTGACGCTGTCATAGGCTTTTATGATGTCCTCTGGGGTAAGAATTTCTCCGGCAAAGAGGAGAGAGCGGCCCATATGGCTCATGCGGGATTGGGTTCCCTCCAGGCCCATAAGGACGTTGGCCTTAGATTGTTCCCGGGCACGGGAAATCTCCTCCTCCGTGGGGCCGTCGGAGACAAAGTCCACGATTACCTGGCGAATGGTTTTGAGGGCTTCCGGCTCCATCTCTCGATTAAGAGCGGTGTAGACAGCAAAGATGCCCGTATCCGCGTGACCGGCTCCGTAGCCGTAGACGGAATAGCACAGGCCCCGCCGCTCCCGCACCTCCTGAAAGAGCCGGGAGGACATGCCTCCGCCCAAAATAGAGGATAATAGCTGGAGGGCGAAGCGCTCCTCGGAGAGGTAGGATAAACCGGGAAAGGCCAGAGTGAGATGATTTTGCTCTGTAGACTTACGCCGGACGGTTACCGCGGGGGTGTATTGAGCGGGACGATACTCCGGGGCTTTCCGGGGGGCTAAAGCGCCGAAACGCTGGCAGATCTCCTCCACCACGGACGGCGGGAAGCTCCCGGCTAGGGAGATTACCGTGTTCTCGGGGGCGTAGTGACGGGCCTGATAGTCCCGCAGGAAGTCGCCGGTAAAGCTGCGCAGGGTAGAGGCTCGGCCCAAGATGGGACGGCCCAGAGAAGAGCCTTTATAGACGGCGCCAAAGAGCCGCTCGGCACAGACGTCGTCGGGGGTGTCCTGATACATGCCGATTTCTTCCAGAATCACACCCCGTTCGGTGTCTACGTCCTTCTGGTCGAAGTTGGAGTTGTAGACCATGTCACAGAGGATGTCCAGCACCTGCTCCACATGACTGTCTAGGACTCTGGCGTAATAGCAGGTGCACTCCTTGGTGGTAAAGGCGTTGATCTGTCCGCCGATGGCATCGGTCTCCATGGCGATACCGGCGGCGGTGCGATTCTTGGTGCCCTTGAACAGCATATGCTCTATGAAGTGGGCGGCACCCCCCTCGGAGGCCTTCTCATGGCGGGAGCCGGTACCGATCCAGATTCCCAGGGCGGCGGAACGCAGGGAGTCATCCCGCTCTGTCACCACGCGTACACCGTTGGGCAAGGTTTTCAGTTCATACATAAACAGATTGAGTCCTTTTTCGGTTTGACTTAAGCGCCTTCACAGGCGATGGTTGTGCCCAGAGACCGCTCGGAGATAGACTCCAGCAGTAGGGCGTGGTCGGTGCGGCCGTCCAGAATGGTCACAGCGCGAACGCCTCTTTGGGCGGCTAAAATGCCGTTTTCCGTCTTGGGCACCATGCCGCCGGCCACCAGACCGCCAGTTATCAACTCCCGGGCACGGTCGGGGGTCATCACGGGGATGCGGGTGCCCTCGTTTTGGAGATCCACCAGAATACCGTTGGTGTCCGTAAGGAAGACCAGCTTGTCCGCCTGCATGGCCTCGGCAACGGCCCGGGCGGCATCATCGGCGTTGCAGTTGCAGGGGAGTCCATCGGTTCCCTGGGCGATGGGAGACACCACGGGCAGGAAGCCACCGTCTAGCAATAGGTTCAGGAGGGCGGGATTGACCTTGGAAACCTCTCCTACCCGGCCCAGAGCTGGATCCTTCAGGGTTGCGGTAAGCAGGCCGCCGTCCCGTCCGGAGATGCCGCAGGCCAAAGCGCCCAAAGAGGTCAGACCGGATACGAGAGCCTTATTCACCTTGGCGGAGAGAGCCATCTCCGCGGCCTCCAGCACAGCCTCGTCGGTGATCCGGTAGCCCTGCTCAAAGGAGCTTTCCAGTTGCAAACGATCCAGCAGCGCGGAGATATCCTTGCCTCCGCCGTGAACCAGCACTACCCGAACGCCTACAGATTGCAGGGCGGCGGCATCTTGCAAAATGGTGTCGGTAGCAGCATCACCGATGGCGCTGCCCCCGTACTTCACAACAACGGTGCGGCCTGCCCAGCGGCGCAGATGGGGCAGAATTTCCAAAAGGCTTCGTACCTTGCTCATGCCGTCGAGACCGTGTCTTACATCGTATTCCTTCAGGAAGGTCTCTGTATATTCTACATCAGAGGGCACGGGGATATACTCCACACCCCGTTTTTGACGAGTTTCAGCGCCTTTTCCGGTGATGAGGAGGATAGAGGGCACCTCGCAGCCCATAATCGCCTGGCGGATGGCTGCCTCCCGGTCGGGCTCAATGGAGTAGTCACAGCCTTCTGCTTCCACCCACTTTGCGATATCCCGGCAGATATCCAGCACGGGCTCCTCTCCCGCATCCTCCTCGGTGAGGATCACTAGATCGGAATAGCGGCCGGAAATCTCCCCTAAATCCCGGCGGCGGTCAAAAGCCTTTTTGCCCGGACAGCCAAAGACGGTGACGATCCGCCGGCCAGGGTACTCTGCCTGCACGGACTGAAAAAGCTTTTCAAAGGACATGCGGTTGTGGGCGTAGTCCACAATGGCGATGACCTGCTCGTTGGCATTGGAGTAAATTTCCATCCGGCCGGGCACCCGGGCCTTCATGAGGCCGGTATAGGCAAACTGCTCGGGGATACCCAAACCCTCGCAGACCGCTAGGGCGGCCAAAGCGTTCTGAACATTGAAGAGACCGGGCATGGTCAGGCGGAACTCCCGGCTGTAGCGGGGGGTTTTCACCCGGAAGAGGATGTCGTTGCCGCTTTTGCGCACGCCTGAGGCGAAGACGGTGGCGGTAGGGTCCTCTTGGGAGAAGGTGATCACACGAGGGCAGTCTCTCTGGGCGGTTTCCAGCACACGGGAGGCGTGGTCACTGTCTAGATTCACGCAGGCCACCGCTCCCTGACGGAAGATCAGCAGCTTAGAGGCCAGATAGTCCTCTAAGTCGGGGTGCTCAATGGGGGAGATATGGTCCTGTCCGATGTTAAGGAAGACCGTGGCGGCAAAATTCACGTTTTTCACCCGGCCGTATTTCAGGGCCTGGCTGGATACCTCCATGGTGAGGTATTCCATCCCGGTTTCCACACCATTGTGGAAGTGACGCTGGAGATCCAGAGGCTCCGGGGTGGTAAGGTGGGACTCAAACCGCTCCACACCGTCATAGGTGTCAATGGAGGAGATGACACCGCTCTCGGCCTTGCCTCTGGCGGTGAGATACTCGTCAAAAATGTACTTTAGGTAATAGGTGGTGGAGGATTTCCCCTTGGTGCCCGTGAGACCCACTACCCCCAGCTTCCCACAGGGATGACCGTAATAAAAGTCGGCAAAGAGTCCCATGGCTTCCCGGACATCGGTGACCAAAATACAGGGGAGATTCACCTGGGGGTAGGGCTCCTCGGACAGGTAGACGAAGGCCCCCAGACGGGCGGCGGCCTCCAGATAGGTGGGGGAAAAGTGGGCGCCCTTACAGATGAATAGGGTGCCCTGTTCCACGGATCTGGAATCGCAGGAGACCAAATTCACTGTCCGGCCGATATCCGCTCCTCGCAGGGGGGCTTTAAGCAGATTGTGCTGCTGCAAAAGCTGCATATAATCGCCCAGGGGATGCAATGTAAGACTCATGGCGTATCTCTCCTTGGGGAAAACGGCAGCCCGTCGGCGTGCCGTCCCGATTGTTTGATGGAATGGGCGCAGGGGATCAATCAGATGTACCGCAGGGGCTTGCCGCAGGCGATAATGGCGCTCTCCGCCAAAATTTCCATGGCGTCCACATAGAAGCTGGGCAGGTGGTGGTTCAGCCGATAAACGGACAACTCGGTACAGCCGATGATGGCGCAGTCACAGCCCAGCTTCCGCAGGGCGGCGTCAATGAGCTGGAATTTTTCCCGGCTGCCCTGCTCGCCACGCTTGATCTCGTCGTAGATGATGGACATCACCAGGCGTTGGATCTCCTCGGGGGGCGTCACGGCCATGAGTCCGGCCCGGCGGCACTCCTCCTGATACAACCCCATCTGTATCGTGCCGTCGGTGGCGAGGATGCCCACTCTGGGTTCGCCGATTTTGCTCACCCTGGCCACCGTCTCCCGGACCATATTTATAATGGGGATGCCCAGCTCCTGAGACAGGCGGTCCACAAAATAGTGAGAGGTATTGCAGGGAATGGCGATCACCGTACAGCCGGCCTGCTCCAAAAGCCGCGCGTCGGCCAGGAGCCGGGCATAGACTTCCTCGCCACGGCCCTCCAACAGGGCGGCGGTGCGGTCAGGGATGAGGCTGTCGCTCCAGATCAGGGTGGGGACATGCTCCTGATCACAGGAGGCGTCGGTGAGGTCGATGATCCGCTGGTAAAAGCTCTGGGTTGCCTGAGGGCCCATTCCCCCGAGAATGCCAAGTCTGGATTCGTTTGCTGCCGGCATAGTGTGCACTCCCTTCAGTGTTTCTTTTCGTAATACTTCTTATACTTCATAAAATGGCTCAGGTGATTTTTCAGAAGACGCAGCCGTCGCCAGAGAGCGCAGTCAGAAGCATAGTGCAGGGGATTGACCGTCCGCCCTTGCCGGATTTGGGTTTTCATGGCCTCGTGATACTGGGGGACGATATAGTCGAAGGCCACCTTTCTGGGAACCACCATCCACAGGCT
>JAGFXS010000081.1 GCA_017861415.1 Bacillota bacterium | reverse complement strand
GCGCCCATCTCAGTGGCGGGCACGTCCTTCAGAGACCCGCCAAAGGAACCCACAGCGGTACGGCAGGAGCTGACAACATAAACTTCCTTCATGACAAAATCCTCCCAATATATAAAATCATTGATTTGACAAACAAATTATATTGTAACATTATACAAAAGAAAATATGTTTTTTCAACGGATCACGGCACAAAGTCAGCACAAAGGTTCCAAACTGTTTTGTGCTGGAATTACGAATTCTTCTGGGTGAAGTCTTCCACTACCATAGAGGTCAGCCGCAGGACATCATCGCCTTTTCGCAGACGCAGGGCCAGATACGGCTTATCCCCGGCGGCGAATAGCAGGCGCTGCCGGTATTTTTCCCGGCTACATAAGGCAGACACTTGCTCAAAGTCCGGGGTAGGAACAGAAAAACGCACCAAATTGTCCTTCTGGACGATCTCCGTGATGCCCAGCCCTGCGGCTTTGGTGCGGAGCAGGGCGATAGTCACCAGGTTGTTAACGGTTCTGGGGGGATCACCGAAGCGGTCGATGAGCTCATCCATAATTTCATCGGCATCCTCCTCGCTGCGGATCCGAGCGATCCGGCGGTAGAGATCCATCCGGTTGTCCGGTGAAGGAATATAGGAGTCGGGAATGGAGGCGGGCACGGACAGATCTGCTGCACACTCCGTAGCCCTGGCAACAGGCAGACCCTGCTCCTCCAGAACAGCTTCTTCCAGAAGACGCAGATACATATCGTAACCCACGCTCATAAGGAAGCCAGACTGCTCGGGGCCGAGGAGGTTTCCTGCGCCCCTGATTTCCAGATCCCGCATGGCGATTTTAAAGCCAGAGCCGAAGGCGGCGAATTCCCGAATGGCGGATAGACGGCGCTCGGCGACTTCGGAGAGGACTTTGCCCCGCCGATAGGTCATATAGGCGGAGGCCCGTCTGGCGGAGCGCCCCACACGCCCGCGAAGCTGATGGAGCTGGGATAGACCCAACCTGTCGGCATCCTCTACAATGAGGGTGTTCACGTTGGGGAGATCCACGCCCGTTTCAATGATGGTGGTGCAGATGAGGATGTCCAGCTCGTTATCCCGCATCTCGCGCATGATTTCCCCCAGCTCCTCCTGATCCATTTTGCCGTGGGCCACGGCAAGGCGGGCATCGGGGAGAAGGGCGCGGATTTTGGCAGCGCAGCTGTCAATGGACTCAACCCGGTTATGGAGGTAGTAGACCTGGCCGCCTCGCTCCAATTCCCGGGTCATGGCATCGGAGAGAAGGCCCCAGTCGTGCTCCATGACGTAGGTCTGCACTGGGCGGCGGTTCTGTGGCGGTTCCTCCAGGGTGGACATATCCCGCAGGCCGGAGAGAGCCATGTTTAACGTGCGAGGAATGGGGGTGGCGGATAGCACCAGCACATCCACCTGACGAGAGAGCTCCTTCAGGCGCTCCTTGTGGGTGACGCCGAAACGCTGCTCCTCGTCCACCACCAGAAGGCCCAGATCCCGGAAGGCCATGCTCTTGCCTAACAGCTTGTGGGTGCCGATGAGGAGATCCACAGAGCCCTCCGCCGTGCGCCGGAGGATGTCTCGGGACTGGGCGGCGGTGCGTGAGCGGCTAATCATCTCGATTTTCACAGGGAACTGGGAAAATCGCTGGAGAGCGGTGAGGTAATGCTGCTGGGTGAGCACCGTGGTGGGGGCAAGGATGGCGGCCTGCTTGCCGTCTAAGATGCACTTCATAATCGCCCGGAAAGCCACCTCGGTTTTACCGTAGCCCACATCTCCGCAGAGGAGACGATCCATGGGGGTAGCACGTTCCATATCGCGCTTGATCTCCCGAATACAGCGGAGCTGATCCTCGGTCTCCTCGTAGTCAAATTGTTCCTCAAAGTCCTTCTGCCAGGGGGAGTCCGGAGAGAAGGCAAAGCCCGGCTGGCGCTGCCGCTGGGCGTAAAGATCAATGAGGCCCTTGGCCAGATCCTTGGCGGCCTTCTTGGCCTTGGATTTGGCCTTTTCCCATTCGGTGCCGCCCAGCTTGGAAAGACGGCGGGACTCGGTATCCTCACCGCCGCCGATGTACTTGGAGACCAGATCCAGCTGCACGGCGGGGACGTAGAGAACGTCTGCCCCGGCAAACTGGAGCTTGATATAGTCCTTGTCAACGCCGTCCACGGTCATGGTCACAAGGCCCGAGAAGCGGCCTACACCGTGGTGCTCGTGGACCACCAGATCTCCCACGGAAAGGTCGGAGAAACTCTCCAGGCGCTGGCGGTTGGAGCTGGGGCCTTTCTTTTGGCTACGCTTTTTCCCCGCGAGGGCTGCCCCCTCAGAGAGAATGGCAAATTTTCCGCTGGGAAATTCCAGCCCCGCCGCCAGACTTCCCACGGCAATGAGAATATCCCCCTCATCGGGAAGGTCGTGGAGGCCGTAATCCACTGCCACCCGCAACTTCTTCTCCCGCAGTCGGGCCTGAAGCTGATCGGCGGTGCGTTGGCTACCTGCCAGCACCACCACGGAGTAGCCTTCCCGGCGGTATTCCAGAAGATCCTCTTCGGCAGCCTCCATACTTAGGCCATAGCCGGGGAGCTGCTTGACCATAAGGGAGAGGAGATGCCGGGGCGGCAGGGGGTAGTGAGCAGTGGAGAAGGAATCCAGAAAGACCATGGGCCAAGCGGACAGGCGGCTAAACAGCTGCTCGTAGGTACGGGTGAGGATGCAGTCTTTTCCCTCGAGAATCCCTTCCTCCAGCAGGAGTTTTACATCCTCCTCCAGCTGCCACAGGTAGGACCGCGCCCGCTCGGCAAGGCGTGGAGTTTCGCAGGCCAGCAGAATGGCGTGGGGGGGTAGGTAGTCCGCGGCAGTGGTAAGCTCTGCATAGACCTTGGGAAGGCTCCGGTCGGGAGGACCAATGAGGCCCTCGGGGGCTGAAGAAATCACCTCCCCGGCAGGGAGCAGGGTGATAGCGCCGGCATTCCCGGTGCGCCGCTGGGTAGCGGGGTCGAAAAAGCCCATGGAATCCACGGAGTCTCCCCAGAATTCCACCCGCAGGGGTGCCTCCTGACCGGGAGAGTATACGTCCAAAATGCCCCCGCGGAGGGCAAATTGCCCCACGCCTTCCACCTGCTCACAGCGTACGTAGCCCATGGCCCCCAGCTGCTCTGCCAAAGCAGTCAGGGAGTAGGTGCCGTCGGGGGCCAGTGTTTGGCAGGCGGCACGGAATTGGTCAGGTGGAATGGTGCGCTGGAGCAGAGCCTCTACGGTTACCACCAAAAGGGGGATTTGATCCTCTAAAAGGGCATGAAAAAGAACCAGGCGGCGGTGCTCCCACTGGTGTGAGGCAGTGCCCGGGTGAAACATAAAATCTCTGGAGGGGAGGAGGTTGATCTCATCTCCGATGAGGAGTTCCAGATCGGCAGCAAGGCGCTGTGCCTCGGCATCGTCGGCGCAGATGAGAACCAGTGGCGCACCCAAATCCCGCCGCAGGCCCGCAGCCAGAAAGGCACGGCTGGCTCCGGTGAGGCCGGAAGCCGCCACGGGGGAGGCGCCGCTGTCCAGAGCAGTGAGCAGGCCCTGATATTCGGGCAGTCTCTGGAGCAGTTCGATCAGTCGTTTCATACTTACTCCCTATTAGCCTCGAAGGAATTATAACGGGACATGGCCTCTTCCGGTCCTTGGGACAGATAGAGGGTCACCGCATCGGCAGCGGCCTCCACCGCCTGGTTGATGCGCTTCTGATCGCCGTCGGTAAAGCGGCCCAGAACCCAATCTGCCATATCATAGTCGGGATGGGGCTTGCCGCCTACGCCAATTTTGATCCGGGGAAAATCCTCACTGCCTAGATGCTGAATAAGGCTTTTTAGTCCGTTATGTCCCCCGGCTGAGCCTCGCCGCCGGACACGGAGCCGCCCCACGGGGAGATCCACATCGTCGGAGATGACGATGATCCGATCGGGGGGGATTTTATAAAAGCGGGCGGCCTCTCCCACAGACTGGCCGGAGAGATTCATGTAAGTGGTGGGCTTCATCAGTAGTACCTTGTGATCCCCCATCTGGGCTGTGTTAGTTAGAGCACGAAACCGCAGCTTCTGAATGGGGAGGTTCTTTCGATCTGCCAGTTCGTCCACAGTCAAAAAGCCCACGTTGTGCCGGGTCTTTTCATATTTGCTACCAGGGTTTCCTAGGCCCACGATGAGCCACTGGACGCTGCCGGAGCTCTCTCTCTTTAAAAACATAGGACACTCCAATCAAAAAAAGCGAAGCTTCGCTCCGCCGGGTTGGTGCCGATCTAATTGCATGCAGGGTATAAAGAAACATCTGCCACGCAAACTATGGGGCAGACGGCCGGGGAATTTTACAGCAGCCCGGCGGGGAGGATAACAATCCCTCCCGCCGGGCTGATCGCTTACAGGAACAGGCGGGAGACGGAAACTTCCTCGTAGATATATTCAATGGCCTCGGCAAACATGGGTGCCGCGGAGATATACTTGATTTTATCAGAGGTGCGGCTAGGATTGGGGGGAATTGTGTCGAGGAACAAAACTTCCTTTATGACGCTGTTGTTGATCCGTTCGATAGCGGGTCCGGAGAGCACACCGTGGGAGGCGCAGGCGTAGACCTCGGTGACCTGTCCCACATCCACAAGGGCCTGGGCTGCGTTGCAGAGAGAGCCGCCGGTATCCACCATGTCGTCCAGAAGGATAGCGCGCTTGCCCTTTACATCGCCGATGATGTTCATCACCTCGGAGGAGTTTGCCTTTTGCCGGCGCTTGTCCACAATGGCCAGATTCATGCCCAGCTTCTGGGCAAAGGCGCGGGCGCGGGCCACGGAGCCCACGTCGGGGGAGACGATGACGGTGTTCTCGTCATCTGCGCCGAAGAGATTGGTGAAATGGCGGACAAAGAGGGGACTGCCTAAGAGGTTGTCCACCGGGATATCGAAGAAGCCCTGAATCTGGGAGGCGTGGAGGTCCATGGTGAGGACACGGTCCGCGCCTGCTCGGGTGAGGAGGTTTGCCACCAGCTTGGCAGAGATGGGGTCACGGGGCTTTGCTTTCCGGTCCTGGCGGGCATAACCGAAGTAGGGGATTACGGCGGTGACTCGGCCGGCGGAGGCCCGCTTAAAGGCGTCGATCATCACCAGAAGCTCCATGAGGTTGTCGTTCACAGGGGTACAGGTGGACTGAATCACAAAGACATCGGAGCCGCGGACGGATTCATAAATGGAGACATAGCTCTCACCATCAGAAAACCGGCCTGCCTCCATGTTTCCCAGGGGGAGCTTCATCTGTTTGCAGATCGCCTCCGCGAAGGGCCGGTTGGCGTTACCGGAAAAGATTTTTAAGTTCTTGCCATGCGCAATCATAAGCAAATCCCTCTCGTTTTGTAAATTACCGGCAATCGCCGGTGCGTATCAAAGCAGCTCCCAAAGCATGTGTGTGGGAAGAAGACATCGTATTATTTTCATTATACCAAACTCTGCGCCATTTTGCACCCATAAAAATGCGGGATTTTCATCAAAAAACGAAGGGAGTTTTCCGAATGTTTCGTTGACAAAGAAAAAAGAACAGTGTAAATTTAAGTGTACTAATACTCGTGGTACGGGGCGAAGCAGGGGGCTTAAGATGATAGATATCAACTATCGGGACCCGAGACCGATTTATGAGCAGGTGCGGGACGGGCTGCGCCACCGGATCATTTCCGGTGAACTCCGACCGGGAGAGCGGCTGCCGTCGGTGCGCACCCTGGCCACCATGCTCACCATTAATCCGAACACCATACAGCG
>JAGFXS010000080.1 GCA_017861415.1 Bacillota bacterium | reverse complement strand
GAGGGACAACTCTGCCGGTAAAGCGCTCAGAGGCGGCCGCTGCCTGAGAAACCAGCATGGTCAGCCCGCCCCAGTGAGGGATTCCCAAATCCTCGGCGTCCATGAGCAACCGGGTTCGGGCGGGGTTATAAATGAGATCCAGCACCCCCCGGCATTGGGGAAAGGATTTCAGGTCGAGGGGCACCCCCTCCGTTTCCGGATACATGCCCAGAGGGGTTGTGTTCACGATAATCTCCCCGTCCCGGTGGCGGTCCAAATTGTCGTAGCGGTCTGCACCTCGGCGGGAGATCACCACAATCGATTCCGCGCCCGCTTCCCGGAGAACGTGACAGACGGTGTGGGAGGCGCCTCCGCTGCCTAAGACCAGCACCTTCCGGCCCGCCGGGTCAATGCCGCTTTTCCGGAGCATCCCACGAAAGCCCGCCGCGTCGGTGTTATCTCCGTACAGAGAGCCGTCCGGCTGACGGATCAGGGTATTCACACTGCCGATGGCGGCAGCGACGGGTGCCAGCTCCCGGCAGTAGGGGATCACCGTCTCCTTATAGGGAATGGTTACATTCAGGCCATCAAAGGCCCCCCGGCGCTGCCCAGATAGGTGAATTCCTCGCAAAGCTCCTGCAGATCATCCACCAGCTGTAAAAACTCCTCGGAATAGATGGAGGTCTCTAAATCGAAATAAAACATAAATTCAAAGTCGCGACCGGGCAGAGGCCGGGACTCCAGCTTATTCAGGTTAATCCCCAAGGCATAGAACCAGGAGAGTACTTTATAGAGGGATCCGGGCCGGTGGGGCAGCACCAGCATGATGCTGGTACGGTCAGCGCCGGGGTAGATTTCCAGCTTCCGTGAGATGCAGATGAAGCGGGTGTAATTGTTGTCCCGGTCCTGAATGCTCCGCTGGAGGCAATCGAGGCCATAGAGCTCCATACAGCTGTGAGAGGAAATGGCAGCCACATCCTGTCGGCCGGACTCCGCCACCGCTTGGGCTGCCGCTGCCGTGTTCTCCACCCGGGTGACCTTCACATGGGGGCCAAGAGCCTCCAAAAAGCCCGCGCACTGGGAGATAGCCTGCTCATGGGAGTAAACCTCCCGGATCTCCTCCCGTTTTACCCCGCGGGGTACCAGCAGACTGTGCTCCACCTTCAGGCGAACAGAACGCACAATGTGGAACTTGCGCTCCTGCATGAGATCATAGATCTTGGTGACGGAACCGGCGGTGCTGTTCTCTAAAGGCAGCATGCCGTACTCGCACAGTCCTGCCTCAATGGCGGAAAACACGCTTTCAAAGCTCGTGAAATACAGGACATTGGGGCGCTTGAACAGCCGCTGGCTGGCCATCTGAGAATAAGCTCCCTCCACACCTTGGCAAGCCACCGTGGCGGCGGGGGGAAACAACGGCGGTGTATTTTGCACCGCATTCTGGATACTCCCGTACAAGGGTGAGTGGGCTTCATCCTGACTCCGCTGATAGCTCCGGCTCAATTCAAAGAGCAAGTCGTAGAGAATCCGAGCGTAGGGTTCCTTCTCCGAGGCCACCAGTCCCCCGATCTCATTGAGCTTCTCCCGCTCCCGCTTCCGATCCAGCACCGGCAGGCCATGAGCACGCTTATAAGCGCCGATTTCTCCAGCCACGTCCATTCTCTCCTGGAACAGTCCCAAAAGCTCCCGGTCAATCCGGTCAATTTTTTCCCTAAGAACCTCCATACTCATAACCCTCTCCCCTTTTCCCAATGTTCATAGCTCTCCTGCTCCAGCAGGGCATCCAGTACGGCGATGGCCGCCGCGGCTTCTATGCAGGGCACCGCCCGGGGCACGATGCAGGGATCATGCCGTCCCCGCACCTCCAGCAATGCAGCCTCTCCTGTGCAAAGGTTCACACTCTCCTGCGGTTTGCTGATGGAGGGTGTGGGCTTCACCGCCGCCCGAAATACTAGGGGCATCCCCGTAGTAATCCCTCCCAGAACCCCGCCGTGGTGGTTGGTACGGGTCTTCACCCGGCCGTTTTCCATATAGAAGGGATCATTCTGCTCACTGCCCCGCATCCCAGCTGCCGCAAAGCCTGCGCCAAACTCCAACCCCTTTACGGCGGGAATCCCAAAGACCAAACGGGCAATGCGATTTTCCATTCCGTCAAAAATAGGGTCCCCCAGTCCCGGGGGCAGGCCCAGCACCGCACATTCCACGATACCCCCCAGGGAATCTCCCTGCCTTTTGGCCTCCTCCACCGCTACCTTCATGTCCTCGCCCGCCGCAGCATCCAGCACTGGGAACTCAAGCCGGACAAGGCCTTCCATGGTCTCCTGACGCAGGTTTACCGGATCTAGCGGGGCATCGGCAATCCCACCGATGGTTGCGATGTGGGCTGCAATGGTAATCCCCCGACGCCGGAGCACTTGAAGGCAAAGTCCCCCGGCGATGCACAGGGGGGCGGTAAGTCGTCCTGAAAAATGTCCGCCGCCGGCTACATCCTGAGCACCGTGGAATTTCATCTGGGCGGTAAAATCCCCGTGGCCGGGCCGGGGTACCTGCCGCAGGTTCTCATAATCCCCTGACCGGGTGTTTTCGTTGCGGATGATGGCGGTGATGGGCACCCCACAGGTTCTGCCCTCCACCAATCCAGCCAGAAACTCCGGCGCATCCGACTCCCGCCGGGGGGTAGACCAGGGATTTCGTCCCGGTGCCCGGCGATCCAAAAACTGCTGGAGAAGGGCAAGATCAATAAGCTCCCCGGGGGGCAGCCCCTCCAGGGTCATCCCTATGGCAGGGGCGTGAGACTGTCCGAAAATGGACAGGGTTAGTCTCCCTTGATAGGTACTGCTCATGGCCCTTCCTCCTTCGTCAGGTTCTTTCCCAGGGACTGTAAGTCCTCCCAGAAGCCGGGGTAAGATTTTGAGACCGCCTGGGCATTCTCCACCGTCACCGGCTCCCGGCAGGCGGCGGAGGCAATGGCTGCCATCATAGCGATTCGGTGATCTCCCCAGCTATCCACCGTACCGCCTCTTAAATAGGGTACACCCTCAATACGAAGCCCTTCCGGCTCCTCTTGCACGTTGGCTCCCAGGGCATTTAAGGTTTGAGCCACAGCGCGGAGACGGTCCGACTCCTTTAGCCGGAGGCGCCCTGCATTGATAATTTGCGTCACACCATCTCCCACGGCGGCGACGGCGGCCAGGGGCGGAATCAAGTCCGGGATGGCGGCTGCGTCTATGACTACCCCTTGGCGAGCCCCCTCGGCAGCGGTAAGGGACTCACCCTCACTACGCAGGATAGTGCCCATTTCCCTCAGGCAATCCAAGACCCGGCGGTCACCCTGGGCGCTGTCCGCCAATGGGCCGCGGCAAGTAACCGCGCCTGCTGGCATGGCCCCGGCACAAAGCCAGAAGGCGCCGTTGGACCAATCTCCTTCTGCACGAAGACTGCCAGGGGAAACACCTGGCCTGCCGCCCATTATCTCGTAGATATTTCCCCGCTTTTCATGGCAGATACCAAAGGTGGTCTGGGCTTGCAAGGTCATTTCGATGTAATCCTCTGATTCCACAGGACCGGTCACCGTGAGACGGCTGTCTCCCGCCAGTAGAGGCAGGGCTAGGAGCAGTCCTGTGATATATTGGGACGAAACGTTTCCCGGAAGGTGGTACTCGCCGGGCTCCAGCTTTCCCTGCACAAAAAGGCGGTTTTCCGTTGGTCTGATGATCTCACAGCCATGGTCAAGGAGCTGGTTCTCCAAAGCCTCCATGGGGCGCTGGGGCAGGCGGCCTGCCATGAGGAAGGTCCCCTCGCATCCTAATGCAGCCACCACAGGGAGGAGAAAACGCAGGGTGGAGCCGCTCTCCCCGCAGTCTAACAGAGGATCTTGGGGCAGGCAAGCCCGCGCTATAGGCCGCAGGCGCAGATCTTCTCCTTCCTCCCAAATCTCCGCCCCCAAAGCTTCCAAACAGCGACGGGTGGCCAGAATGTCCTCCCCTTGGGTGACACCACCCCGGATCAGGGTCTCTCCTTCCCCCAGGGCAGCGCAGATCAGCAATCGGTGGAGCTGCGATTTAGAGGGAATGGCTGAAATTACTCCCCGGATGGCGCCGGGCTGTATCGTCACCCTCATGACTCCAGTCCCCATGCAATCCACTGGCCCAGCTCCTCCACGGGAATGGAGTGGAGCTTACAGACGCCGATCCCCGTTGGGATCACCAGCGTAAGGGTATCGCCGCTCCGCTTCTTATCCCCCAGAGCGAAGGGCAACAGTTCCTCGGCGGTAAAGCCACAGTGACTGGGCAGATTGTAGCGAGCCAGCAATTCCTCCAGACGCGTCAGACAAGTAGAGGGACAGAACCCCGCCTTCACCGCGCCCCGGGTAATCATGGCCATGCCTATGGCCACCGCCCGGCCGTGGGAAATCTGATAACCGGAGCATCCTTCGATGGCGTGGCCGATGGTGTGACCCAAATTGAGAAGCTGGCGCTCCCCCGTGTCGAACTCATCTCGCTCCACCACATCACGCTTAATGGAAATACACTGGGCGATGACCTCCGTGGGGTCCTCCCGGAGATCCCGTACCATAAGCTGATCCAATAGAGCCACACTTTTCAGCATGCCGTACTTGATGATCTCCGCCACTCCGTCGGCAAAATCCTCCTGGGGCAGCGTCCGGAGGACATCCACATCGCAGACGACCATAGATGGCTGATAGAAGACCCCCGCTAAATTCTTTCCTGCCTTCAAATTGATGGCGGTTTTACCGCCCACGGAGGAATCCACCATAGCCAGAAGGCTGGTGGGAATCTGCACGCAGGCAATGCCCCGGAGATAGGTGGCGGCGGCAAAGCCCGTTAAATCTCCCGTCACGCCGCCTCCCAGCGCCACCATCACGTCGCTGCGGGTCAGACGCATCTGGGCCAAATACTCCAACAGGGCCAGATAAGTCTCTCCTGATTTGGCAGCTTCTCCGGCAGAAAAAGTGAAGACACTGGGCACAAATCCTTCTGCTCTCAGAACTTCTTGGAGCCGATCTGCAAACAGAGGCCCCACATTGCTATCCGTGACCACCGCCACGCGGATTCCGTCGGGACAAAGGGCCCGGATCATAATCCCCGCCTGGGAGAGCAGACCACCGTCTACCCATACGGTATAATTCCGGCTGGCGGGCACTTGAATGGTTCTCACGGACCGTCCACCTCCTGCTTCCGCAGTCTGCCCTCTTCCAGCAGATCCACAAGAGCCCCTCTGTCCTCCCGGGACAAGGCATCCCGATAGGTGCCCAAGGCGGCAATATACGTCTCCAATTCTGTGAGAAGGGCTTCCTTGTTTTCTAAAAACAGCTCCGCCCACATTTGGGGATTCAGCCAGGCCACCCGGGTCATATCCTTATAGCTTCCGGCGGAAAAGCCCT
Organism: Bacillota bacterium; assembly: GCA_017861415.1. Taxonomy (GTDB): domain Bacteria; phylum Bacillota; class Clostridia; order Oscillospirales; family Oscillospiraceae; genus Evtepia. The sequence goes on along the minus strand of JAGFXS010000080.1, from coordinate 1,008 downwards.
GGTGGCGTGCCGCCGTGGGGCTCTTTATATAGGCATTGGAGGCCACATGGGCCATCTGAGAGGTAAAGGCAATAATATCATCGTGCTCCTGCGCCGTAGTGACGGAGATGCGTCCGAATCTCACCGGGGCCAGCAGGGTTCTGACCCGATCCAGCAGCCGGATGTCATCAAATCTGGGAGGAACGATCACCATAGGGGCCTCGTCAAAGAGATCTTCCCGGCTGAACTTAAAGCCAGAGTGCTGGGTACCCGCCATGGGATGGCCCCCTACAAAGGTAAAGCCGTATTGCTCCGCGATGGGGAAGCAGGCATCGCAAACCCGCTTTTTGGTGCCGCTGCAATCCAGCACCAGGGTTTTTGGTGAAATCAGCGGCGCTTTCTCCCGTACCCAATCCACCACTCCTTGGGGATAGGCCGCCAGAAGAATGATATCGCACTCCCCCAACCGCTCATCGGTGAGGGTTCCGTCCAAGGCCTCTGCCAGACGGGCAAAATCTAAAATAGAGCGATCCCTATCATTCCCTAGCACCGTAACCTCTCTGCGGCGTTTGTACGCCTTGGCTAAGGACCCGCCGATGAGTCCCAGCCCGACGACCCCGACGGTCATCCTAACAAGGCCTCCCGCACCTTGAAAATCTGGGCGGCGGTTTCCCTGAACTGCTCCGGGGTTAGAGACTGGACTCCGTCGCACCAGGCGTGAAGGGGATCGTTGTGCACCTCGATCATAATGCCATCGGCTCCCGCGGCGGCGGCGGCCAGCGCCATGGGCGCGACTAAGGCCGCCTTGCCGGTAGCATGGCTGGGATCCACCACCACAGGCAGGTGGGTCAGCTCCTTGAGCACCGGGATGGCGGAGAGATCCAGGGTGTTCCGGGTGTAGGTGGACTCATAGGTGCGGATGCCCCGCTCACAGAGAATCACCTGCTCATTGCCGCTGGCCATGATATATTCGGCGCTCATGAGCAGTTCCTTGATGGTACCCGCCAGGCCCCGCTTTAAGAGGATGGG
>JAGFXS010000079.1 GCA_017861415.1 Bacillota bacterium | reverse complement strand
CAGCGTGTGGCCATCGCCCGCGCCATCTCCACCCGCCCGCCCATCATCATGGCCGACGAGCCCACAGGCGCGCTGGACAGCAGGACGGGCCAGGAGGTGCTGGGCTTTCTCCAGCAGCTGAATCGGGAGGGCAGTACCATCATTCTCATTACCCACGATAATGGCATTGCGGCCACAGCCCGGCGGCTGATCCGCATCTCCGACGGCCTCATCGTGGAGGACAAAGTGCAGGAGGTGGGCTGGTATGAACCTATGGCAGGCATTTAAAATGGCTTATCGCTCCATCTGGGGCAATAAGGGCCGGTCTGCCCTCACCATGCTGGGTATTATCATCGGCGTGGCCTCGGTAATGACCATTGTCACCATCATGCAGGGGCAGAACAAGCAGATGATGGAGATGTTCAAGGCCATGGGCACCAATCAGATTCAGGTATCCGCCAATTTGTACAATGGCCAAAATATATTCAATGAGCTGTACGACTACTGTCTCCAAATGGATGATTTGGTGGATGGCGTTACCCCCAAAGGAACCCTGTGGGACTTAAACGTGGTTTACGGCCTCAAGAGCAGCCGGGATATGCAAAATCAGGAGGGCGGCGGGGCCATGATGACCTCCACCACCCAATTCATTCTGGGTAGCCATCAATATGCCCTGTGCAACAACTATCAGATCGCCCGGGGCCGTGACATCACCAAGCTGGACGTGGATGATTACAGCAATGTTTGTGTCCTTGGTGCCCAGGCGGCGCTGGATTACTTTGATCTGGACGACCCCGTGGGGAAGGTGCTCTCCGTCAACGGTATTCCGTTCACCGTGGTGGGTGTTTACGCCATGAAGGATGAGAGTGGCTACACCGGTGGCTGGCTGGATAACATCATGGTGTTTCCTTATACTGCGGCCCGCACCTTTAAGCAGGAGATGAACTTTATGACGGAGTTTGTGGTGAAAGCCAAAGACTCCGATGCCCGGATCAAGGCCACTGCCATGATCACCGGCTTTCTTACAAACCTCATCGGAGATCCCAATGATATGCAAAATTCCAAGGGCTGGTTTAATGTCTACAGCAACGACAACTACATGGAGCAGAACAACGAGGCCATGCTGATGATGAGCCTGGTATTAGGCGGCATCGCCGGCATATCCCTCCTGGTGGGCGGCATCGGCATCATGAACATCATGCTGGTTACCGTCACCGAGCGAACCCGTGAAATCGGTATCCGACGGGCCATCGGTGCCAGACGGAAGTCCATTGTCACCCAATTCCTCATTGAATCGGGGATGATCTGCGGTGTGGGTGGTGTCATCGGCGTGGCGCTGGGAACGGTGCTCTCTATCATCGGCAGTCAGGCTTTGCTGAAATTCCGGGTCCTCCCCTCCCCTATGATGACCTTGGGTGCCGTAGCCTTTGCCGTGGTGCTGGGTCTGGTGTTTGGCATGTACCCCGCGGTGAAAGCCTCCGGCCTCCAGCCGGTAGAAGCCCTGCGGGCAGATTAATCTCCAGGGACGCGTCCCTGTTATACCAAGCGCGGCTCGGAGCATTGGCCCGATTACTTGTTCTCATGAGTGAGGGCGGGGTGAAGGGGCCCCCCGTGCCGCAGACAAAGGAGGAATCCTGGCCTATGACCTGGAAAAAGAAAACAGCACTTCTCTTGGCGGCGCTGCTTCTGATGTCCTGTATGCCTGTGGGAGCAGTGGGCTCTTTCCATGACATCAACGACACGGAAACAGCCCGAAACGTGGAAATCCTGCAGATGATGGATGTCATCAACGGCATATCACTCAATAGCTTTGCTCCCCAGGGTACCCTCACTCGGGCCCAATTCACCAAGATGGCCATCATGGTGATGGGCAAGGGGGATCAGGTGTCCGGCTATCAAAGCTTCACCATTTTCCCCGACGTAAAGTCCAGCCACTGGGCCTCGGGCTATGTGAATCTGGCGGTACGGGGCACCCTCGGCGAGGATGGGAAAACATCCACAGGGCGGTTCATTGCCGGCTTCGCTGACGGCACCTTTGGTCCCGACAAGACCATTACGTACGGAGAAGCTATCACTATTCTCATGCGGCTTCTGGGTTACACCGATAAAGACGTGGGGATTGTCTGGCCTACGGGTTACATCAATGCCGCAAAGGCCATCGGCCTAGCGGATGGGGTGTCCCTTGGTGGTGGTAATTCCATCACCAGAGCCCAGGCGGCTCAGCTGTTCGTCAATCTCCTTGGCACCACTAAGAAGGACAGCAAAGAGACCTATGGCGCCAGCGTAGCAACCCCTGTAGAGAACGTAACGGTACTGGATGCCGGGGCAAAAGACGAGAACGGCACCCCCGCCATTGAAGTCATCAGCAAAGAAACCGGCAAAAGCACTCCCTATCCTCTGGCGAACGGAATCATTCCTCAGTTGATTCAGGGCCGGCAGGGGGATCTGCTTCTCAACGGCAAGGGCGAGGTACTGACCTTTGTCCCCGATAAGGTGGGATACTCGGTGGATTTCACCGTCTCTTCCGCCAAGGCAGGCACCATAGCGGATACCAACGGCAAGGAATATACCGTAAATGCCAGCACAGATACGTTTTACCGGGGTGAGAAGAAAACCTACGGAGATGTCTTTGTGAACCTGCGCAGCGGTACCCGGGTGAGCCTTCATTTCGGGGCCAACGGTAAAGTGGACGCTGTCTTCGTGGCGGCGGTCTCCTCCGAGGATACCCTAGTGATCCGCCAGAACGGCAGTAATGTGGGGCTCGCTGCCATCACAGGGGGACGCACAGATTACAAAATTATCAAAAACGGCGAAACGGTAGCAGCTTCAGACTTGAAGGCCTATGACGTGGCCACCTACATTGCTGGCGAGAATACCATTTATATCTCCAGCCTCCGTCTCACGGGCTATTACGAGAAGGCCTATCCTACGGCTTCGGCTCCTTCCCAAGTGACCCTCATGGGGTACGAATTTGATGTTTTACCAAACGCCACGGCAAGCTTCTCTCAGTTCAAAGTGGGGGATACCATTACCCTCCTCTTTACACAGGACTTTAAGGTAGCCGGCGCGGCGGATCCCAAGGATGTGAGGGGAACTGCCATGGGCATTGGCACGGCAAAGGGCGGCAGCGCCACGGTAGCACTTTTGGATGGCATTACGCTGAAGGGGAAGACCAGTGCCACCGCAAGCTATGACGGCGAACTGGTCACCGTCACCTCCAGCCGGAGCGGGGAGATATCCCTATCTCCTGTCCGGGTCGGCGGTACCGCTGACAGCCTGAACGTTGCCAAGCGGAAGCTGGGCAGCCGAGATCTAGCGGCCAATGTGGTAATCCTAGAGAGAGTGAGTACCGGCGCCGCCAGCCGAATCGGCTTGGAGGATATCCGCATGGATGTAGTGCCTGGTATCAAAATTCAGCTTGCCCGCATCAACGACGCCGGCAAGGTGGATCTGCTGATCCTGGACAACGTCTCCGGCGACAGCTTCATTTACGGCATTGCCCAGATAGGCAAGGATACGGAACAGAACCTGGACGGTAGCACCTCCGAGGTAAACACCATGACCCTGATGTACGGGGAGGAAAAGTCCGTGGGCCCCTTCTATCAGACACCGCTTAATCAGGGAACCTGGGGCGGCATTGCTGTGAGCGGCGGCACCATGACCCGCATTGTGACCAATGTGAAGCTGACGAAGCTGGCTAGCATCACCAACCAGCAGTGGCTGGATGAGGACACCGTTCTGGTGAATCAGCAGCCCTATGAGGTTTCCGACAAGGTGATCTGCTACAACCGCACCTCAGGGCTTTGGATTACTGTGGGTGCAGCCCGAGCCTTTGGAGAGCGCATGACCCTCTATGTGGATGATTTTCACGTGGTTCGCGGCATTGAAGTGGGGTAAGATCCAAAAAACCCCATGGGTCGATTGCTATTTCAATTTCTTTCTGATAAGATAATTTTTACAGGGAAGGCCCGGCAGGTTCTCTGCCGGGCCTTCTGTCTTCAACAAGGAGGAACCTCTATGAAGCTGGATAAGCAGACCCTGTTCCGGGTGGCGGGAGCAGCCTTTCTCCTCTACCTGCTGATCTACTACTGGAGCAGGATTTCCGGGTTTCTCTTCGGCCTTTGGGTGGCCGCGGTGCCCCTGCTTCTGGGCTTTCTCATCGCGTATCTGGTAAATATCCTTATGAGCTACTATGAAAATCACTACCTAATGGGCTCCAAAGTTCCCTTTGTGAACAAAAGCCGGCGGCCGGTTTGTATGCTTCTGGCCTTTCTCAGCCTGATTCTCATTGTGGTGTTTGTGGTTCGACTCATCGTGCCAGAGCTGGTTTCCAGCGTACAGCTGCTGGGTCGTGAGATTCCTGTGGCTTGGAACGCGGGTATGGGGTGGCTTCAGGAAAATGTGGATCCCGAGGTCTGGACCCAGATTGCCGGCGTTGTGGGGGGCAGCAATCTGGACTGGAACACCATTATCAATAAGGTGGCAAACGGCCTGGCCATGGGCTTCGGCGGAATTATGGGGACTTTGGCCGCCTTCCTCACCCGGACGGCCACTGCTGTGGTCATTCTATTGGTGGCGGTAATCTTCTCGGTTTACCTCCTCTATGGGAAGGAGCGGTTTGCCGCGCAGCTGGATCGAGTTACCCGGCATTATGTGCGACCAGTCTGGTACAAGCGACTGATCTATGTGAAGGAAGTCTTTGACCACTGCTTCCGGCGGTTCATTGTGGGCCAGTGCATCGAGGCGGTGATTTTAGGTTGCCTCTGTGTTCTGGGCATGTACCTCTTCCGGTTCCCTTACGCCAACATGGTGGGAACCCTGGTGGGCTTCACCGCTTTAATTCCCGTTGCCGGCGCCTATATCGGGGCCACGGTGGGTGCTTTTATGATTTTTACCATCTCGCCTATTAAGGCGCTGTTTTTTGTACTCTTCCTGGTAATCCTCCAGCAGCTGGAAGGAAACATCATCTACCCCAGGGTGGTGGGGGCCTCCATCGGCCTCCCGGGGATCTGGGTGCTGGCGGCCATTACCGTGGGCGGCGGTATATTGGGAGTTGCGGGAATGCTCCTGGGCGTTCCCTTGGCAGCCGCCCTCTATCAAATTTTGAAGGATGACGTGAATGAGGGACCCATGCGGGAGCAAAATTTAAGATAAATAGTCCCAAGAAAAAAGCAGTGGCCTCCACCTAGGTGGAGGCCACTTTTTATATCACGTAATTACTTGAATGCCGTGTTTAGGGCTGGTCCATGATGATACCGTAGCCACCGTCGATGCGGCGGTATACCACGGAGAAAATGCCGCCCTGATCCTCATTGCGGAAGGCAAAAAAGCTGTGATCCACCAGATTCATCTGAAGGATGGCTTCCTCCACGGTCATGGGCCGGAAGAAAAACTGCTTGGAGCGGACAATCTGGAAATCTGGCTCCTCCTCCACCACAGAGGGGAAGGTCTCCTCGCTGGGGGCTATGGTGGGATTGAAGGCGTCCTGCCGCAGACGTTTTTCCAGGCGGGTTTTATTCTTTCTCATCTGCCGTTCAATGGAGGCCACGGCTGAGTCGATGGAAACAAACATATCGGGTGTGGTTTCTGCTACCCGGATAATGGTAGAGCCGGAGCGAATAGTCACCTCTAAAATATGCCGGTCCTTCTCGATGCTGAAGACCAGAGAAGCCTCTGCCTCAGTCTTGAAATAGCGATCCAGCTTGCCCACCTTTTTTTCCGCATAGGCGTGGACTCTGTCAGGGATATGCACTTTTTTGTCTGTGAACGTGAACTTCATAGTGTCAGCTCCTTTCCTGTGCTACGGAAACCGGGCAGGGGTTCTCTGCCCTTGTCAGCATTATACCACTCTCTTGTGGGAATCGCAAGGAAAATGTGGGTCAAGGC
>JAGFXS010000016.1 GCA_017861415.1 Bacillota bacterium | reverse complement strand
CCCCGACCGCGAGGGTGAGGCCATTTCCTGGCATCTGAAGGAGCTCCTGGGCCTGCCCGACGACCAGCCCAACCGCGTCACTTTCAACGAGATTACCCGTAAGGTGGTTCAGGAGAGTATAGCTGCCCCTCGAATCATCGACAATAACTTGGTGGACGCACAGCAGGCTAGACGTATTTTGGACCGGATTGTGGGCTATCAACTCTCGCCTCTGCTGTGGAAGAAGATCCGCAGAGGGCTTTCCGCCGGGCGTGTCCAGTCTGTGGCAACTCGTCTGGTGGCCGAGCGGGAGGAGGAAATTCGCAATTTTGTTCCCGAGGAATACTGGACGCTGGATGTCATCTTGGATCGCATCGCCCCGAACCTTGGGCGGTTTAAGACACATTTCTATGGCCGGGATAAGAAAATTGAACTGAAAGACCAAGAGCAGGTGGAAGGGATTCTGGCGGAGATTGCTGCGGCCTCCTTTTCTGTCACTGGTATCAAGCGGCAAGATAAGAGCCGTGCACCGGCGCCTCCGTTCATTACCAGCACCCTTCAGCAAGAGGCATCCAGGAAGCTGAATATGACACCCAGACGCGCCATGTCCATTGCCCAGCAGCTCTACGAGGGCGTGGATATTCAGGACGAGGGCACTGTGGGTCTGATCACTTACATGAGAACGGACTCCTTGCGGATCTCCGAGGAGGCCATGGCAGACGCCAGAGGCTTCATTACCAGTCGTTACGGTCAGGAATACTATCCCGATAAGCCCCGGTATTATAAAACAAAGTCCGGCGCCCAGGATGCCCACGAGGCCATCCGCCCTTCGGATATCCAACTGACACCGGAAAAGGTCAAAAAGGATCTTACCACAGAGCAATATAGATTATATAAGCTGATTTGGGGCCGCTTCCTGGCCAGCCAGATGGCTTCCGCCATCTATGACAGCGTAAGCATTGAGGTCACCAGCGCGGGTTATACATTCCGCGCAAGCCGATCAGAAGTGAAATTTGCTGGCTTTCTTGCCGTCTATGAGGAAGGCAAGGATGAGGAGACGGCAGAGATTCAGTCCCCCCTGCCCAATCTGCAGGAAGGGGAGGGCCTTCTCTGCGCCGACACCAAGTCTACCCAGAACTTCACCCAGCCGCCCACCCGTTACACCGAGGCCACCCTCATCCGGGCCCTGGAGGAAAAGGGGATCGGTCGCCCTTCCACTTACGCCCCCACCATCTCCACCATTCTGGACCGGGAGTATGTGGTAAAGGACGGAAAATATCTGCACACGACTCCCTTGGGTGAAGTGGTCACGGGACTGATGAAGGACAAGTTTGCAGACATTGTCGATTTTACCTTTACTGCCACCATGGAGGCGGATCTGGACAAGGTAGAGCATGGTCAGGAGGACTGGAAGAAGTTGCTGGAGGACTTCTATGGGAAGTTCTCTGCCGAGCTTACCAAGGCTGAGCAGGACCTGGACGGAGAGCGGATTAAGGTGCCTGATGAGGTGTCCGAAGAGGTTTGCGACCTGTGCGGCAAGCAGATGGTGATCAAATCCGGACGATTTGGGCGCTTTTTGGCCTGCCCCGGGTTTCCGGAGTGTACCTTCACCAAGCCCCTTGTGATAGAAATGCCGGGCAAATGCCCCAAGTGCGGCGGACGAATTTTGAAAAAGACCTCCAGAAATGGCTATGTCTACTATGGCTGTGAGCATAACGGCGATAAGCTGGGCCGGGCCTGTGACTTTATGACCTGGGATGTCCCTGTGAAAGAAGTTTGTCCGTCATGCGGGCAGAACCTGTTCAAAAAGTCCGGCAGAGGATTTAAAAAGCCATTTTGTATCAATGTGGATTGTGAGGCTTTCCTCCCAGAGGAGAAGCGGGGCGGCTATAAGAAAAAAACAGAGGGCAGTGAGAAACCCTCAGGTGATACCGGTGCTGATCAGGCCCTTGAGTCCGGAGCAAAGCCCGCCAAAAAGACGGCAGCAAAAAAGCCTGCAGCTAAGAAGTCTGCAGCTAAGAAGTCTGCCGCAAAGAAGCCTGCCGCTAAGGCAGGTGCCGTCAAAAAGACCGCCAATGCTAAGACAGCAAAAAAACCTGTCGAGGCGAAAGCTGAGAAAAAATCCGGGACCGCCAAGAGTGAGAAAAAGACCCCTGTGAAGAGAACCTCTAAGAAGACTGCAACGGAGGAGCAGGCATGATGGCGCCGGTGACGGTGATCGGCGCAGGCCTTGCCGGAAGTGAGGCGGCCTGGCAGCTGGCTATGCGAGGGATCCCCGTTGAGCTATGGGAAATGAAGCCCCGCAAGATGACCCCTGCGCACCACTCGCCCCTATTTGGGGAACTGGTGTGCTCTAACTCTCTTCGGTCCGACCAACTTGAAAACGCGGTGGGGTTACTGAAAGAAGAGTTGCGCCGTCTGGACTCATTGATTTTGGCCTGCGCTGATGAAACCCGTGTTGCTGCAGGCGGTGCCCTGGCGGTGGATCGGGAGGGGTTTTCCAGGGCAGTGACGGAGCGGATCCGGAACCACCCCAACATCACGGTGATGGAGGGGGAGGTGATGACCATTCCTTCAGAGGGGGAAGTGATCGTCGCCTCTGGCCCCTTGACCGCGGACTCCTTGGCAGAGGATATTACAAAATGCCTGGGGCAGGAGGATTATCTGCATTTTTATGATGCGGCGGCCCCTTTGGTTACCGTTGAGAGCGTTGATATGAACTGTGCTTTCTTTGCTTCGCGGTATGATAAAGGCACCCCTGATTACATCAACTGCCCCATGACCCGGGAGGAGTACCTGGTCTTTTGGCAGGAGCTATGTAATGCGCAGGAGGCCCAGGTCCACGGCTTTGAGGATGGAAACGTCTTTGAGGGCTGCATGCCTGTGGAGGTAATGGCCCGCCGGGGTGAGCAGACCCTCTGCTACGGGCCGCTAAAGCCTCGGGGATTGCGTGACCCCCGCACGGGACAGGAACCCTTTGCCGTGGTGCAGCTGCGCCGGGACAACGAGAATGGCAGCATATACAATTTGGTGGGATTTCAGACGCATCTGAAATTTCCGGAGCAGAAGCGGGTGTTTTCCATGATCCCCGCCCTGCGGAACGCGGAATTTGTTCGCTATGGGGTGATGCACCGGAATACATATTTGCATTCTCCAGGACTGTTGGATCGTTATTACAGGGTGAAAACTATCCCAAGGATTGTATTTGCTGGACAGATCACTGGCGTGGAGGGCTACGTGGAATCCACCGCTTCGGGCCTTTTGGCGGCGGTGGAGCTTTCAAACCGCCTTTTGGGTAAGTCCCCCGTGGATTTCCCCCAAGAGACGGCCATCGGGGCTCTGGCCCTTTACATCAGCAATGAGACTGTGGGTATTTTTCAGCCCATGAACGTGAACTTCGGCATTATTCCTCCCTTGGGTTATAAGGTCAAGGGTAAACGGAATAAAAATGCCACCCTTTCCCAGCGATCATTGGAGTGCTTAGAGACCCTGCTTCCAAAGCTTACCTGGCAACTGTAGTGCCATACTGATGACAGAGAAGAAAGAGGCGAATGGAATGAAGATCATCGTAGACGCAATGGGGGGCGACTTTGCCCCGGCGGCGCCAGTGGAAGGCGCCCTTGCCGCAGTGAAAGAACTGGGTGCGGAGATTCTTTTGGTGGGACGGGCAGAAGCGATTCTGTCTTCTTTGGAACAGTTGGGTATCCGCGAAGTGCCCCGTGGCATTGAAATCGTCCATGCGGAAGAAGTGGTAGAAGTGGAGGACAATCCGGCCACCGTTACACGGGAAAAGAAGGATTCCTCCATGGCAGTGGGCCTGAATCTCCTGAAGGAAGGGAAGGGCGCCGCCTTTGTGTCTGCGGGGAGTACCGGCGCACTCCTCACGGCTGCAACCCTGATCGTCAAGCGGATACGCGGAATCCGGCGGGCGGCCCTGGCACCAGTGATTCCCACTGCTTCCGGCGGCGCGGTGCTCATAGATTGCGGTGCCACTGCGGACTGCACCCCGGAATACCTTCTCCAGTTTGCCTTTATGGGGTCTTACTATGCCCAGCGGGTGTTGAATAATCCCGACCCGAAAGTAGGACTCCTTAACATCGGAGCGGAGCCTAGCAAGGGTACGGATCTCCAGCGCGAGACCCATATCCTCTTGGAGCGGGCCCATCGTGAGGAGCGTATCAGGTTCTATGGAAACATTGAAGCAAAGGAGGCCCTGTTAGGTGGTGTGGACGTGGTTGTCGCCGACGGGTTTTCCGGTAATATCCTCCTGAAAACTTACGAGGGAACCGCAAAATACATGGTTGGATTGCTGAAAAAAGCTTTCAGTAAGAGCATTGCCACAAAGTTGGGAGCACTGCTGGTGATGGGGGAGATTGGTGAAATCAAAAAGAGCCTTGATCCCAACGAGGTTGGCGGCACGGCACTGCTGGGCATCTCCAAGCCAGTTATCAAAGCCCATGGCTCCTCCAACGCCTACGCCATTCGTAACGCCATCGGCCAGGGGATGAAGCTGGCAGGCTCAGATCTGATTCAGGATATTACAGATAATATGGAGTATATGCGCCTGACCAGCGTGGAATAGGATTCTTCAAGCTTTAGAGATCCAAATTTTCAAATAGCTATTGACACCATAGAAAATTCTCCCTATTATGTGAGGGAGTCAAAAGAGAAAGTGATTCCAAAGGAGCGAAACAACATGATCTTAGAGAAACTCAAGCGCGTCATTGCGGAGCAGCTGGGTGTTGATGCTGACATCATTACCATGGAAACCCATTTCGAAGATGATTTGGGTGTGGATTCCCTTGACATCGTTGAGCTCACCATGGCCATGGAAGAGGAGTTCAACTTGGAAGAGATGTCTGAGGAGGATCTGGCCCAGGTGGTGACCGTAGGGGATTTGGTGCGCTACCTCCAGCAAAAGTTGGACATTTGATGGCCCTTTTGGCAGGAGGGCGAAAAGGAGTTAGGCCATGAAGAGTCTGGAAGAAAAGCTACAGTACACCTTTCGCTCACCCAGTCTTCTGCAAAATGCACTGACCCATAGCTCCTATGCCAACGAACATCGGGAATCGGATCGGCCCAGTAATGAGCGCTTGGAGTTCTTGGGCGATTCCATTCTAGGACTGGTGGTTGCGGAGCACCTCTACAGAACCCGAACGGACTTGCCCGAAGGAGATTTGACGAGGCTACGTGCCGCACTGGTCTGTGAGAGCAGCCTGGTAGAAGTGGCCCGTCATCTAAACCTCGGCAGCTACTTAAAGCTGGGAAAAGGTGAACAGGCCGGCGGAGGACGGGAACGCCCCTCCATCCAAGCGGACGCAGTGGAAGCCATTCTGGCTGCTGTGTATCTGGACGGCGGGATTGGTCAGGTTCGCAAATTGATCCACAGCCTGATACTTGATCGGGAGCAGGAGAAGGCCGCAGCCAGCCGGGACTATAAGACAGCCCTGCAGGAGCTGATTCAGCGAGAGAGCGGCAAGATACTATCCTACCATATGGTTGGAGAAAGTGGTCCGGACCATGCCAAGGTGTTTTCCATGGCGGTACAGCTTAATGGTGAGACCATCGGCACCGGTTTGGGGAAGAGCAAGAAAGAGGCGGAACAGGCCGCGGCCAAGACCGCCGTGCAGCTTTTGGAGAGTGAAGAAAGCTGAAAGAGCGGGTTGTAAAGTAGCCGAAACGGCTGTTTTACAACCCGCTCTTCCCATTTGGGGGAGGAAGGGGGGAGTGATGCTACCATGAATGAAAAGACATTGATTCGGGGCCGGTTTGCCCCTACGCCAAGCGGAAGAATGCATCTGGGTAACCTTTTTGCTGCCCTCTTGAGCTGGCTGGACACGCGCGCGCAAGGGGGCGAGATGCTCCTGCGCATGGAAGATCTGGATCCCGACCGTTGCCGTTCGGACTATGCCCGCCTGCTGGCGGAGGATCTGCGCTGGCTGGGTTTGGACTGGGACATGGGCTGGCAGCCGGGGAATACCCAATATCAGCAAAGTGCAAGGGCTGACTGCTATGCGGCAGCTTTTGAGAAGCTGAGAGCACAGGGACTGCTCTACCCCTGCTTCTGCAACCGCCGGGAGCGGCTTGCAGCCAATGCTCCCCACGCCTCTGACGGCAGCACGCTGTACGGCGGTCGCTGCCGGGACCTGACGGAAGATGCCTGTCGGTCGCTGGAGAACGCCGGTAGAAGACCCGCTTGGCGTATTCGGGTGCCCCATGCGTTGATCTCTTTTACCGACGGAAATTTCGGCCGTTTTTCGCAATGGCTGGATGAGGACTGCGGTGATTTTATTCTCCGCCGTTCTGATGGGGTGTATGCCTACCAGCTGGCGGTGGTGGTGGATGACGGCCTCATGGGAGTGAATCGGGTGGTTCGGGGACACGACCTGCTAGACTCCACGCCCCGGCAAATTTGGCTCATGAGACAGTTGGGATTTGACCCGCCGACGTATTGTCATACGCCGCTGCTCTTGGGAGAACCCGGTCGCAGGCTTTCCAAGCGGGAGCGGGATCTGGATATGGGAGTTTTAAGGGGCCAGACAACGCCGGAGAAGCTTGTTGGCTATCTGGCCTATATAGGAGGTCTCCTTGACCGGCCTGAGGCTGTACGGCCCTGTGAGTTAGTTTCACACTTTTCCTGGGACAAGGTGGGCACGGCAGATCGGCTTGCAGGGGACCACCTACCGGAGCTTTGAATGAGGAGGCGGGCTACTCGGGCTCTAATGCTTGGCGTAGGAGTACGATGGCCTTTTTCTCCACCCGTGAAACTTGTACCTGACTGATTCCCATGATTTTGGCGGTCTTATCCTGGGTAAGGCCCTTGTAGTAGCGCAGGAAGACAATCTTCCGCTCTCGTTCGGGAAGGGAACCGATGGCGGCATGGAGATCCATATGCTCTAGGAGATGATCCTCCGGCCCGTCGCAACCCAGGACGGACTCCAGGGTGGGACCACCTTCACTGGATTCCGCGTGGAGAGAGGTGACAGAGGCAGTGGCAATGTCCGTGGCGGCGATTTCCTCCATAGGGATTCCTGTCTCCATGGAGAGCTCCGAGAGGCTGGGCTCCCGATCTAAGGCGCTTTGAAGACGGTCTCTAGCCTGACGGATAAAGACTGCCCGTTCCTTGATCCCACGGCTCACCTTCACAATCCCGTCATCCCTGAGAAAGCGGCGAATCTCCCCAGCAATTTTAGGGACAGCATAGGTGGAAAATTGAGTGCCGTATTCTGGCTCAAAGCCTCGTACCGCCTTGAGAAAGCCCAGACAGCCCAACTGATACAGGTCGTCTAGCTCCACATTTCGGCGGCTGTACCGCCGGACGACACTCCAGATCAGTCCCGCGTTGTCCTCCAGCAGCTTAGAGCAGGCATCATTGTCTCCCAAACGGGCGGCCTCCATGAGACTGCGGGTTTCGGGAGCGATCACAATGCAGCACCTGCCCTAGGGGAAAAGCGCTTGCGCAGGATGACAGTGGTTCCCTTTCCTTCCTTTGAACGAATTCGGACGCTGTCCATAAAGCTCTCCATAATGGTAAAGCCCATGCCCGAACGCTCCTCATTACCGGTGGTAAAGAGAGGGGTACGGGCTTTTTCAATGTCTGTAATCCCCACGCCCCAGTCCCGTATTACAATTTCCAGGGTGCGGTCGGAGAACAGGCGCAGGCGGAGAAATACTTTTCCCATGGCCTCGGGATAGGCGTGGACTATGGCGTTGGTCACCGCTTCTGAAACGGCGGTTTTGATGTCTCCGACCTCATCCAGAGTAGGATCCAGCTGTGCGGCAAAACAGGCGGCTGAGACTCGGGCAAAACCTTCGTTGGCAGAGCGGGAGAGAAAGGTCATGGTAACTTCGTTGGTGTAAGAAACAGCAGGCATATATGTACGCTCCCTTCCTGGCAGCCGAACGGAGATGCTATGTCCCGCCGGCTGATCTTATGTTGATGCAAGGGCCAAACAATCCCGCCGGAAATGGGGCGGGAAAGCTGTTAAAAGGGGTTGTGATTTCAGGGGCTATGTCCCCGTCTGGACGCCCATCAGCCGGTGGAGGCCAGCGGCTTTCAATACTTTGGCGGGCTGCGGAGGAACCCCGATAATGGTGGTTTCTCCAGTCAGGGATTTCATGCGGTGGTACGCCCTGAGCAGAATGGCGATACCGGAGCTGTCCATGAAGGTAATACCGGAACAGTCCAGCACCAGCCGGAGGGGTATGATGCGTTCAATCTGCCGATCCAGCTCCTTCATGATGTCCTTGGCGCTGTGGTGGTCGATTTCTCCATAGATGGAGGCGGTGAGGTTGCGGCCCTCACTGGTGCAGGTCACTGGCATAGTCGGCTTCCTCCTGTTTGGATGTCTAGATCATGGCAAAGTAATCAATAAAAATCGCAGTACACTAAAATGGTAGTGTACTGCGATTATAAGCGATGGCTAAAAATTTTTCTGTCGAAGCGGGTTTGCAGGGGCATATTTCCCCAGCGGGCTGAATAGACTTACAGGTTTGCCAGCTCCTCTTGGAGCTTCGCAAGAAGAACTTCCAGCTTTTCTTTCCGTTCGCTCTCGGCAGCCACCACGGCCTCGGGCGCCTTAGAGACAAAACCGGGATTAGAGAGCTTCTCGGCCAGCTTGGCATGCTCTGCCTCGTTCTTCTTGATTTCCTTCTCCAACCGAGCGCGCTCTTTGTCCAGATCTACCAGTTCAGCGAGTGGCATGAGAATGCGGGCGGCGTAGGTGGTGACGGTGACCATGCCCTGAGTCTCGGCAGGCAGCTCTTCGTTGTCCAAAATTTCTACCTCGCTGCCGTAGCCCAGGCGTCGAAGGATAGGGGAGCCCATCTGGAATGCCTCGCGCTGGGAGGTGGCAACCAGAAGTCTGGCGCGCTTGGAGGGAGGCACGTTCATTTCGGCACGGCGGCTGCGGATGGCGTTGATGGCCTCCATCACTGTCTCGATGGCGCGCTCTTCCGCCGGGAAGGCAAGATCTTCTCGGTAGATAGGCCAGTCCTGAAGCATGAGGAAGTCACCCTCGTGGGGGAGCGCCTGCCAGATCTCCTCGGTGATAAAGGGCATGAAGGGGTGCAGCAGCTTTAATAGCTCCGTGAGGACATAGCACAGCACTCGCTGGGCCCCTTCCTTGGCGGGGGCGTCTTCTCCCTGAAGACGGGTTTTGGTCATCTCGATATACCAGTCACAGTAGCTGTCCCAGATGAAGTCGTAAATCTTTCCAGCGGCCACACCCAGCTCATAGTGCTCCATATTGTCAGTTACATCGGGAATCAGGGTGTTGAGCTTGGAGAGAATCCACTTATCTTCCAGCTCCAGCCGCTCCGGCAGGGCGCTGTCGGAGATGGTGAGGTTCATCATCAGGAAGCGGGAGGCGTTCCAGACCTTGTTGGCAAAGTTCCGCATGGCCTCACAGCGCTCGGTGTAGAAGCGCAGATCGTTACCGGGGGAATTGCCGGAGACCAGATTGAAGCGCAGCGCATCAGCGCCGTAGGCCTCAGCCATTTCCAGGGGATCAATGCCGTTGCCAAGGGATTTGCTCATCTTCCGGCCTTTATCATCCCGCACCAGGCCGTGGATGAACACTGTGTGGAAGGGAGTCTTGTCTGTCTGTGCACAACCGGAAAAAATCATTCTGGCCACCCAGAAGAAAATGATGTCATAGCCGGTGACCAGCACATCCGTGGGATAGAAATACTGCATATCCTCGGTGTTGTCAGGCCAGCCCAGGGTAGAGAAGGGCCAGAGGGCGGAAGAAAACCAGGTGTCCAGCACGTCGGGGTCCCGTTGGATGTGTGCGCTACCGCATTTGGAGCAGGTGGCGGGGTCCTCACGGGCGACGGTGATGTGGCCGCAGTCGGCGCAGTACCATGCGGGGATCTGATGGCCCCACCAGAGTTGACGGGAGATGCACCAGTCATGAACGTTTTCCATCCAGTTCAGGTAGGTCTTGGAGAAACGGTCGGGAACGAAGCGCGTTTCCCCGTTTTCCACCACCTGAATTGCCTCCTTGGCAAGAGGTGCCATCTTTACGAACCACTGGGCGGAAATAATGGGCTCCACATCGGTGGCACAGCGATAACAGACGCCCACATTGTGATTATGCTCCACGATTTTTTCCAGAAGCCCCAGGTCGTCCAGATCCTTTACTACCGCTTTTCTAGCATCATAGCGATCCATGCCGTGGTACTTGCCACCCAGCTCGTTGACCTTGCCGTTGTCATCCAGCACCCGGATGGACTCCAGATTGTGGCGCAGACCGACCTCGAAGTCATTGGGATCGTGGGCGGGGGTCATCTTCACGCAGCCCGTTCCGAAGGCGACATCCACGTAATCGTCGGCGACAATGGGGATCTCACGGTCCATGAGGGGAAGGATGCAGGTCTTGCCAATGAGGTCTTGATAACGAGGATCATCGGGATTCACTGCCACGCCGGAGTCACCAAGCATGGTTTCCGGACGGGAGGTTGCCACCACCACATAGCGCCCCTGTTCGTCCTTGATAGGATACTTCAGATGCCACAGGTGGCCGGGCTTCTCCTTATACTCAACCTCGGCGTCGGAGAGCGCGGTGGTGCATTGGGGGCACCAGTTGATGATCCGGCTGCCTTTGTAGATGAGATCCTGCTCATAGAGGGAGACAAAAACCTCCCGGACAGCTTTGGAGCAGCCTTCGTCCATGGTGAAGCGCGAGCGCTCCCAATCACAGGAGGCACCCATCTTCTTTTGCTGCTCCACAATGCGGTTGCCGTAGGTGTCTTTCCAGGCCCAGACCCGCTCCAAAAATTTCTCCCGGCCCAGATCGTAACGGGTGAGACCCTCATCGTTCCGCAGGGCCTCCTCAACCTTGATCTGTGTGGCAATGCCCGCATGGTCGGTGCCGGGCAGCCACAAGGCGGCATAACCCTGCATGCGCCTCCAGCGAATCAGAATATCCTGAAGGGTACAGTCCATGGCATGACCCATGTGGAGCTGGCCGGTCACGTTGGGAGGCGGCATAACGATGGTAAAGGGTTTCTTCTTGACATCACGGATGCCTTTAAAACAGCCGGCGTCTTCCCACTGCTGATAGATACGGCCCTCGACCTCGCGGGGATCGTAGACCTTGGGTAATTCTCGAATCATAGGTGTTTCTTCCTCTCTGGTTAAAATCTCTGTATGGTCAGGCCGGTTTTTTCCTCTAGAAAGGGGCCGAAGGCCTCTGCGTCCGCGACGTTCTGAAAGCCCAGCTTATCCACCATGTAGGCCTGGCGCGGAGCCAAAAATAGGGCAAAGTAGTCCGCATTCTCTCGCAGAGCATAGAGGGAGGAATAGGAATAGGCGGTGGCCTTTTCGTGGAATCCGGCAGTAAAGGCGTCCTCTTTAAACTGGAAGTGATAGGCATAGTTTTGGCCCTTCATTTGCTGCTTGGCTAGGTATTTCAAATACACGGGATAGGCAAAGGTCATAACAAGGAGGACGCCGCCGATGGCGGGTAAGAGTGCCGTGATCATCTCGTTGCTGTAGGGGTTCTGCCGCAAATAGAAGGCTAGGATTAGACATACAATGCCTGAAACTGCGGCCAGCCCCCGCCGGAACTTCTTGATCTTTGGCTGGATGGTATGGTCGGAAAACCACAGCATGGCCTCCAAAGCGGGCAGGGAAAAGATAGACTGATTCGAAAATTCCATACGCATTTCCTTTCCAGATAGGCTGATGACAGGAGGAAACCGGGTAAAAGAAAACGCCCTGAGCATCTCTGCTCAGGGCGAATAAACTCCGCGGTACCACCTGAATTCGGCAGAACCAACAGGTTCTGTCCGCACTTAGTACCCGATAACGGTGGGGACCGGCGCGCCATACTATAGTGTTCCGGCGCGCAGCTCGGGGACCACTTGGGCAAGTCCGGGGAGAGACTTTCAGCCACCGTCTCCTCTCTGCACCCCGAAATTTGCTTACTCATTCCCGTCACAGCTTTTTTCTTATGTAATTTAGTATACGAAACCAAAGGATACTTGTCAAGTCAGGTGTTCAGATTTCCCTGCATTCCTCAGTGGGTGTAGTAGCCTGAGTGTGGGTCCAGAGGCAGGTCCCGGAAGATGGCAGTCACGGCGGCCTCGTAGTCGGGAAGTGTCATAGCCTTCCGCAGACGTTTAAGAGCCTTTTGGTGATCGGGAAACAGACAGATCATGTAATGCCAAAGTTCCTTCATCTTGTGGAGTACTGGAGAGGGGCCGAAGAGTAATTCCCGGTATCGGCCATAGAGGTAATCGTGAAAAGAAGCCAAAAGCTCCCGGGAGAGGGGGGAGCCGCCCCTTGCCATATCCGCCAGAGCGGGATTAGCAATTAGGCCACGGCCCAGCATCACAGCTTCGACGCGAGGGAATTCCTGCTGAAATCCGGCAATTTGGGTAGGAGTAAAGAGATCACCGCTGTAAACCAGGGGATTGCGGCTCTCCTCGGTCGCTATACGAAAGGCATCCAGATTCGGGCTTCCTCGGTAGAACTCCCGACGAACACGAGGATGTACAGTGAGCTGGGAGATGGGATACTGATTGAACAAGGCGAGAAGGGGCGGAAACTCTTCCGGGTTTTCCATGCCAATGCGGGTTTTGATGGAAATAGGAAGGGGGGGCGCGGAGAAGATCTCATCCAGAAACCGTGTTAAGGTATCTCGCTGGGTCAAAAACCCTGCGCCTCTCCCCTTAGAGACCACAGTGCCGGAAGGGCAACCTAAATTCAAGTTCAACTCTGTGCAGCCTATACACTTTACAGCTGCTGCAGCACTGAGAAAATCGCCGCTTTGATTGGTAAGAACTTGGGGGATCAAAGGAAAGTCTGCCTCTCGTGCCAGCAGTAGCTCCCGGCGGATGGTCCTTGGAATTCCTGTCTGACTGTTGGGTATAAAAAAAGGCGTGTAGTACTTGTTCAGAGGATCAAAAAAGCGCCGATGGGCATCAAGATAGGTGGAGTTGGTTATGCCCTCTAAAGGCGCAAAATATAATTGCAAAAAAGTCACCTCAAGTGCCAAAAATCGGCAAAATACTTAGGAACCAGTGGTAGTGTTACCCACTATAATGGAGTAATCCTACTGGGAAGCGTGAGATGGGACCTGGGTTGCTGTCAGAAAAACGTTGTCAGCTACGGACAAATGGTGTACAATGGGGCCAGCGCAGCAATTTTCTTTTCTCTGGCGCAGGTGCATTCTGAGGGGGGTCTACGGCCTGAAGACGGACCATGCTGCCGCGCGGTCGCAGATTGGTGATATCATACCACAAAGGAGAGGAAAATTGCAAGGACTGGCCCAAAGGCTGGCCTGCAGACTGGAAAGGAGGCCCGAGCAACATGGCAGACTGGAATACCTGGAAAGAAAAAGCCTTAAACCTGACTCGTACTGGGGTTGGTAAGGCAAAGGTACTGGGCGAGATTGCCCGGTTGAATCTGGATAATCTCTCCGAGGAGGAGAAGATCAAAAAGGCCTACATAGAGATGGGCGAGCGTTACATGAGCCTGCATCAGGATGCACCAGAAGAGGGCTACGAGGTCATGGTACAGAATGTGCGGAAGGCGCGGGAAAATATTGCCGCCAATAAAGAGAAAATTGCCAAACTGAAGGCGGAAGAAGATCTTACCGATGATGACCTGAAAGAGGTTATTCCAGATATCGCACTGGACGCCGCGGCGGAGACAAAGACAGTTGAATAAAAAAACGGTCCGGACTTTTGTCCGGACCGTTTTGCCGGTTAAGGCAAAAATAGCACAAATCCCCATATGAGGGAGGCAAGCCCTGCGCCGCCGAAGAAGGCAGCCAAAATTGGCAAAAGTCGAGATTGATAGGACACCAATGGGCTGTTGCGATGTAAATACTGATTTGCTACCTGCTGGGCTTCTTGGAGTACTTGGTCTTCGCTACCTTTCAAGAGAGCCTCTTCTCGGAGCAGAAACAGGGCCTCGTCAAAAAGCTTTGGATCCGGGGATTTCACCATAATAACACGACGGGCAACACCTTTTACCATGGGGCCACCTCCTTTTTCTCAGTATGGACAAGGCGCGCGTGTCTTATTCATGAATACTTCGTTCGTGCGCACATAGACTGAGAGCAGTGAGAGGGGGAGTGGGATGAAGGTCGAGATTTGGCGAATGTCCGGAGAGATGACTCTGCTATTCTTGCTTAACAGCCTAATCATTTTTGTGGCACAAAGCTTATAAAACAGCCCCCGTAGGACAAAGCGCCTTCGGGGGTATTCCTTTGGTTTGTAACGATTTTTCTATTTAGATGATACACAAGCAATGAGCGGCAATCACAGTAACCTGTGATTGCCGCTTCAGTGGTAAAGGGTATATTAGTCGGTCACATAGGGCAGCAGAGCGATCTGACGAGCACGCTTGATGGCGTCGGTCAGCTGACGCTGATGCATGGCACAGGTGCCGGTAGTACGGCGGGGCAGGATCTTAGCGCGCTCGGAAAGAAACCGACGCAGCTTAGGATAGTCCTTATAATCAATGTGCTCAACCTTGTCTACGCAAAAGGCGCATACCTTACGGCGCTTGCGGCCGCGGGAGCGATCTCTATCAATAGCCATGTCTGCAAACCTCCTTCATTCATCAAATTATAGTAGAGCGGCCCCTTAGAAGGGGAGCTCGCCGTCGTCGTCACTCAGTTCCGCGAACTGGTCCACGTCGGGTGCGGTTGGATAACCTCCGCCAGGGGCGGGGGAATATGGACTGCCGCCGTAAGAGCTGCCGGAGAATCCGCCGCCCTCTCCATCCTTGCGGGAGTCGCCAAAATAAACGTTGTCGGCCACCACTTCAGAGGCGGTACGCCGGTTGCC
>JAGFXS010000015.1 GCA_017861415.1 Bacillota bacterium | reverse complement strand
CTTCAGGGAGAAGGGAAGCGCCGCATGGCAGCGGCGGACTATCTCAGAGGAAACCCCATTATATAATAAGATGCCAGTCGGGCAGGAACCGGCTTTGACCATCGCATACCAGAAAGCAGGAGGTGAGCAGGATGACAGCCAGAGAAGCAGCACTTTTAACCCTAGGGGCCGTAGAGCGGCAGGATGCCTGGGCTAACAGCTATTTAAAGAAGACCTTGGCAAGGGCCGCGATTAATCGGCGGGATGCGGCGCTGGCTACACGCCTGACCTTTGGCGTTCTCCAGAACAAACTCCTGCTAGATTATTATATCGGCCGTTTTTCAACCATGAAGGTTGCAAAGATGGAGAGCAAGGTGCGGGACAATTTGCGCCTTGCCCTGTATCAACTGCTGTTGCTCAATAAAATACCCCAGAGTGCGGCGGTGAATGAGGCGGTGGCCCTTACCAAAAAGTTTTGCAAAAATCCTCGGGCACCTGGAATGGTAAACGGCATTCTTCGGAGTGTCATCCGGAGCCTGGACAACATGCCACCGCTAGGAGAGCAAGACTCTCTGGCCTATTGCGCGCTTCGATACAGCCATCCCCTATGGCTGGTGGAGGAGTTTTCTCGCCGGTTACCCCAGGAGGAATTGGAGCCGCTTCTGGCCTTCCATAATCGGGAGGCGGATACGACCGTGCAGGTAAACACATTTCGGACAACAGCTGTGGAGCTGACAAAAGCTCTCGGGGAGGAAGGCGTAGGTGTAGAACCTCACCCTTGGCTCCAAGATTGTCTGATTCTCACCGAAACCGGCAGTATAGAGCAGCTGGGTGCCTTTCAGGCAGGGTTGTTCTATGTACAGGATCCGGCGGCGCGTCTGGCGGTGATGGCGGCAGGGCCGCAGCCCGGCGATCTGGTGTTGGACGCTTGCGCCGCGCCGGGGGGCAAATCCTTCTCCTGTGCCATGGAGATGGAAAATCGCGGGAGGATACTCTCATGTGATGTGTATCCCCATAAAAAGAAGCTGATTGAGGCGGGAGCCGAGCGCATGGGCTGCTCCTGCATTCAGGCCATGGTACAGGATGCGGCGAGTCCGAATCCCGAATTTGTGGAAGCCTTTGACCTAGTGCTGGCGGATGTTCCCTGCTCTGGTTTAGGGGTTATCCGCAAGAAGCCAGAAATCCGTTACAAAGATAAAAGTCTGATGGATGGCCTGTCTGCTTTGCAGGGGAACATTTTGAAGAATGTGGCTCAATATGTAAAGCCCGGCGGTACGTTGCTTTATGCAACCTGTACTCTGCGCCGGGAGGAAAACGAAGATGTGATCGGGGCCTTTCTGGAGGCAAACACCCGATTTAGCCTGGAGGGCTTTGCGCTCCCCGGCCCTGTTGGCTCCGTGCCGGAGGGGCAGATCACCCTCTGGCCTCACAAGCTGGGAACCGACGGATTCTTTATCGCAAAGCTGAGGAAGGGACTATGACGGATATCAAATCACTGAGCCGGGAAGAGTTAACACAGTTCATACAGGAGCTTGGCCAGCCAGCCTTCCGGGGAAAGCAGATTTTTCAATGGCTTCATCGCGGGGTAACCTCTCTGGACGAAATGACGGATTTGCCAAAGGCCCTACGAGAGGCCTTGCAGGAGAAGGTCTTTATCAGCGCTCCCCAGGTGGTGAGAAAGCAAGTATCCCAGCAGGACGGCACTATGAAGTACCTTTGGCGGCTGGCGGACGGACACTGTATTGAAACCGTTCTCATGAAATATCGACACGGGAATTCTGTGTGCATCTCCTCCCAGGTAGGTTGCCGGATGGGCTGTACATTTTGCGCGTCTGCCCTAGGGGGCAAAGTGCGGGATCTCACCCCTGGAGAAATGCTGGATCAAGTCCTTTTTACCCAGATAGATTCTGGAGAGCCTATCTCCAATATTGTCCTTATGGGTATTGGGGAGCCTTTGGATAACTACGACAACGTAATGAAGTTCTTGAAGCTTGTCAACCACCCCGAGGGGATGGATATTGGCATGCGCCATATCTCCCTCTCCACCTGCGGTCTGGTGACCGGGATTGATCGTCTGGCGGAGGAACAGCTGCAGCTGACACTTTCCATCTCCCTCCACGCTCCTGACGACGAGACCAGAAGCAAGCTGATGCCTATCAATCGGGCGGACAATGTGGAGGCCTTGATGGCTGCCTGCCGGCGCTATTTCCAGAAAACAGGCCGGAGAATTTCCTATGAGTATGCAATGATAGACGGGGTCAATGACACAGCCGAGCAAGCGGATCTTTTAGCAAAACTGCTACGGGGTGCGCCAGGACATGTGAACCTTATCCCGCTAAATCATGTGGATGAGAGCAGCTTTGCGCCCAGTCGGCGGGTTGCAGCCTTCCAGAAAAGGCTGGAAAAACAAGGTGTGGCAGTGACGGTACGTCGGCGCTTGGGCAGTGATATAGACGCCTCCTGCGGTCAACTGCGGAGGAAGGCTATGGCAAAAGACGGCGTAGCTGCCGGGCAAGATAGAAGGGAATGTGATGCCATATGATTTCCGTTTTCGGAATCACGGACAGAGGTGTACTCCGCAGCCAGAATCAGGACTGTTGTGCTTATGAAGGAAATGGACAGGATCGGGCTTGGGGCGTTGTCTGTGACGGCATGGGCGGAGCAAAAGCAGGGGATATTGCCAGCCGCATCGGCATAGAAGTATTTCGGGAGTATATGACCCAAAAGGCCAAAGAGAGCGAACCCGAAAAATGGGGTGAACTCCTTCGTGAAGCGGTGGAAAAGGGTAATCATGTGATTCACCACTGCGCCATGACAGACCGAGATTGTCAGGGCATGGGTACCACTTTGGTGGGGGCGTTTCTGGAAAAGGAAGTGGCTACCGTCATTAATGTGGGAGACAGCCGGGCTTATCATATCAATGAACAGGGGATTAACCGGGTAACTCGAGATCACTCCATTGTCGAGGCCCTAGTGGCCCGAGGGAGCATTACCCCTGAACAGGCGAGGGTGCATCCGCAGAAGAACCTCATTACAAGAGCTCTCGGTACCAGCCGGACAGTGGAATCCGATGTGTATGAAACTACCCTGAAGATCGGCGACTGGCTTCTTCTTTGTTCCGACGGATTAATCAATGAAATGCGGGATGATGAAATCCATCAGGCCGTCATTGGAGAAAGAGATCCGGAAGCTGCCTGCACAAAACTACTGGATATTGCCCTGGCCCGAGAGGCATCTGACAACGTTACCATACTGGCCTTTCGTCTGGAAGCGCCGGAAGAGAAGGAATAGGGGGTATTTACCATGGAGAAATACATCGGTAAATTGCTCGACAATCGCTACGAATTGTTGGATACCATTGGAGTCGGTGGCATGGCTGTGGTCTACAAGGCCTATTGTCACAGACTGCATCGTTTTGTTGCGGTGAAGATTCTGCGCCGTGATCTGGCCTCTGGAGAGGAATTCCGGCGTCGATTCCACGATGAGGCGCAGGCGGTTGCCATGCTGTCCCATCCCAACATTGTCTCTGTCTACGATGTCAACCGGGACGAGGGCTTGGATTATATTGTCATGGAGTTGATTGACGGGATTACCCTCAAGCAGTATATGAAAAAGAAAGGGCAACCCTTAAGCTGGCGGGAGGCTCTCCACTATATTACGCAAATCATGCGTGCGCTCGGTCACGCTCACAGTCGCGGGATAATTCACCGAGATATCAAGCCCCAGAATATCATGGTGCTGCGGGACGGCAGTGTCCGGGTGGCCGACTTCGGCATTGCCCGGGTAATGTCTGCGGCCCAAAACACCCTGACCCAGGAAGCGCTGGGCTCTGTCCACTATATTTCCCCTGAGCAGGCCCGCGGTAGCCGCATTGACGAGCGGGCAGATATCTATTCCGCGGGGGTGGTGCTTTATGAAATGCTTACCGGGAGACTGCCCTTTGAAGGGGATTCGCCGGTGTCTGTTGCCATCCAGCACATCAATTCGATCCCGCTGTCGCCCCGGGAGTTGAATCCCGCCATTCCCGAAGCGCTGGAGGCGATCACCCTCAAGGCAATGGCATCCAAAGTGGAGAGGCGTTATAAAAATGCCGACGAGATGATCCGTGACCTGGAGGAATTTCGGAAGAATCCCAGTGTCGTCTTCGACTACGACCATCAGAAGGATCTGGTAGTGCCTGTGGCAGATGAACCCACTCAGGTGATCGACACCAACAGTGTAAACAATCGGAGAAAGATGGCTGCCGCACCGGCTGCAAAGCCAAGATTGAGGACGCAGTCCTTTGATGAGGATGGATATGAGGATGATGACTATAATCTGATGCCCGCCGGACGTATGCGGACTAATTCGAAGCGAGCCCTGATTCCGGTCATTTCAGTGATTTCGGTATTTGTTATTGGTGTGCTAGTATTTCTGTGGGTCTTTTTCCTGAGTGATCTCTTTATTGGAAAAGAAAGCATAGAGGTGCCGAATCTTCTGGGAATGACCATTCAAGAGGCGAATGAATCCCTCAATGAAGAGCAGCTCGGTTGGTTCGAGATTCAGGAAGCTGAGAATCGTGAACCTAGCGAGGACTATCCCGAAGGTCAAATTATGGCCCAGGACCCAAAAGGTGCCAGCCATGTAAAGTGGAACGATGAGAAAATTCTGATTACAGTTACCGTGAGTAGCGGCCGGGATTATGTTATTATGCCGGATGTAGTAAACCAGCCCTATCAGGAGGTGTTCACCCTGCTCCGTGATATGGATCTGGAACTGGATCCCCCCGAGTACGCCTACGATGACGAGATTACCAAAGGGAATGTGGTGTCCTCCCTCCCTATGGCCAACGAACCTTTGGTGTCCGGCACCAAAATTAAGCTGGTCATCAGCATGGGTCCAGAAGTGCAGAAGGTCACAATGCTGTCGGTAAAGGGCCTGAAGGAGGCCGAGGCCAAGAAAATCATCGTAGAGGATTTAGGCCTAGTCTGCAAGGTGGAACAGGTCGCCAGTGATCGGCCGGCCGGTGAAGTAATCTACCAAAGCATTCCTGCAAACTCGGAGATTGCCAAGGGAACGTCGGTCACCATTCAGGTGAGCACCGGTCCCCAGACACCTCCTATCACGGACCCCAATGACCCGGGGGATGTGAAGACAAAGAATATCCCAATTACCTTACCGACAGACCGTGAGACCGTTCTGGTAAAGGTAACTGTAGACGGCGTGGTGCGCTATGAAAGCTCGGTGAATACCGCCATCAACAGTGAAATCAGCCCCAGCATTCCTGGAAGCGGCACCCAGGAGGTAGCTATTTTCTTTGACGGTGTGTTGCAGACCCAGTATAGTGTAGATTTCGGATGATGGAAGAGATGCGATTAAACGGCACCATTGTCAAGGCGCTCAGCGGATTTTACTATGTTGATGTCGGCGGCCGGATTATAACCTGCCGGGCCAAGGGCAAGTTCCGCTATGAAAAGACTGTGCCATTGGTAGGAGATCGGGTTTGGCTGTCAGAGCAGCCTGACGGCAGCGGCAGGTTAGAGGAAATTCTGCCCCGGCGCAATGAATTCCAGCGCCCGGCGGTTTCTAATATTGATCAGATGGTGATGGTGGCCTCTGGGGCTATCCCCGTGACCGTACCCTTTCTCATAGATAGGGTAATTTCCATTGCGGAAGGGCGGGGCTGCGAGCCTGTGATCTGCATCAACAAGTGGGATCTTGAGCAGCCGCAAAAGCTCTACGAGCTGTACAAGTCGGCGGGATTTATCACCCTAAAGGTCAGCGCTGAAACCGGCGAGGGCCTGGATGCGCTGGAAGAAATTCTGGCGGGGAAAATTTCTGCGCTGACGGGTAACTCTGGTGTGGGAAAGTCCAGCCTGCTCAATGCTTTAAACCCCACTTTCTCCATTTTGGTGGGAGAGGTGAGTGAAAAGTTGGGCCGGGGGCGGCACACCACCCGTCACATCGAACTGTTTACCCTGCCCGGAGGTGGCTATATCGCGGATACCCCTGGCTATTCCGCCTTCGATGCAGAAAAGATGGCCCTTTGCCAGCCGGAGGACCTGGAGGATACCTTTCGAGACTTTGCTCCCTATCTGGGAGAGTGCCGCTTTGTGGGCTGCTCCCATGTTAAGGAGCAGGGTTGCGCCGTCCTGGCGGCTGTGAAGGCGGGGCAGATCCACGAATCCCGGCATGAGAGCTATGTGCGTCTGTACCTGCAGGCGAAAGAGCAAAAATCTTGGAAATAAGGGAAAAGCGGCACACACTCGCCTCGTTTTGTGTATACTGGTTCAGAAGAACCGGTAAGGCAAAACGAGGCGAGTGTTTTTTTATAGGAGGTGCCAAGATGAAAATTGTCGTAGTGAAGTCTCCAAAGATGATATCCGGCCTGCTCAGACGGTTGTTTCGGCTATAGTGCTATTAAACTTAAATAGTATCAGAAGAGAAGCTGTCGTATGGGCACATGGGTAACGCCAAGGGCAGGGGAAGCAGGAATGAATGCCAAAATCATGTTATTTTGAAGTTTCCTGAACTCCGGCAAGATTACATAAGCTGCTGGGATACTGTGCACCACACGGTTGTCAATCAGGAGGAGACGGCGGAGATGATCGTGCCGGATGCCTGCCCGGATATCCTGCAAATTCTGGACGGGGAGGGAAAGATCTTTCTCCAACGTAAAGAGGCCACGGAAGGCAGGGGGGAGTTCTCCGGACTGATCAAAGTGTGTGTGCTCTACCTCCCGGAAAAGGGGGGCGGCATGCGCAGCATGGAAGCGGTGCTTCCCTTTGCCTGCTCCACGGAATCTTCCGCAATCACTAGGCGCTCACAGCTCATGGCATTTCCGCGCATCCAGACGGTGGATGTCCATGTACTGAATCCCCGCAAAATTTTGGTCAAGGTCAACTTTATCATCAGTTTGACCTGCTTTACGCCAAAGAGTATTGAATTGTGCACCGCAGTGGAAAAGGGAGATAAATACTGCATCATGCAAAAGATGGCGGAATACCGGTCCCATGTGGCGGTGGCCGCCACAGAAAAAATCTTCCACTATTCGGATACTTTAGCCCTTCCGGCGGGACGGCCCCCCTGTGTGGAGCTTTTGCGAAGCAGAGCGGAGTGCAGCTGCAATGAGGCTAAGGTCATAGGGAACAAGCTGGTTTTCAAAGGAGACGCGAAGGTGGCCATCCTCTATCGTGGCGATGACGAGGCCTTACACACCGCTGATTTTAATCTGCCCTTCTCACAGATCACCGACTGTGGCGAAGCGGGGGAGGATTCCATTCCGGAGGTGCGGGTCATCTACACAGACATGGCATGCAAGCCGGCAGGAGAAGACGGTCGGAACTTTACCGTGGAACTGGAGCTTTTGGCACAAGCGGTTTTGCGGAAGACCGAAACGCGTACCGTTTTGACGGATCTCTACAGTACGAGCTATCAAGCAATGCCTATTCGACGGGCGTATCCCATTCAGCGGAAAATGGATCGTGGCGTAGCTCCCGAAACCGTGCGGGAGGTGCTGGAGACCAGAGAACCGGTTGAAACAGTGATGGATGTACAGGTGAGGCCGGGCCAGTTAACGGCGGAAAAGGGGAGTAACGTTTTGACCCTGTCTGCCGAAGTAGAGGTATTTATCCTCTATCTCAGCCAGCAGGGCAACATGGGAAGTCTCCACCGCAGGCTGATTGTCCCTCACGAGGTGCCCGCAGCAAATCACTGGCTGTATCAGTGTGAATTCTGGGTCAGCCGGGAGGGAAATGCCACGCCGGTTGGCACGGGATTGGAAGTGTCCTTTACCCTAGAGTATGCCTGGACTGCAATGGAGACATCGGATCTCATGGCGGTGGAGGGGGTAACCCTAGAAAATCGCACCCGGGATATCACAAAGCCTTCTTCCTCAGTGACTATTCGAGCGGTGAGGCCGGGAGAGAGCCTCTGGGAGCTTGCCAAAGCCTACGGAACCACAGAGACGGAGATTGCAGAAGCCAATGCGCTGAACTCAATGGAAATTTACCCGGGACAGCTGCTGCTGATTCCCAGAGCTGCAGATTCAATCACCGCGGAAGCGGTGTAAGACAGCGCAGGCAACCCGGGCTCCTACGGAGCCCGGGTTGCCTGCGCTGTCCGGACTTGAAGTAAGGAATTGGATCTGGTACAATGTAAGACGCTGATTTTCCCATTTGTGGGATGAATCCGCCATCTGTAATGAAACATAACGGAGAGACAGCTATGGTGTTTTCTAGCGGATCATTTCTATTTCTATTTCTGCCGGCACTATTGGCGGTTTATTTTCTCATCCCTAAGAAGTGCCGGGAGCTGAGAAATATGGTGTTTCTGCTGTTCAGTCTGGTGTTTTACAGCTATGGCGGATGGCGGTTGCTTCCCATTATTCTGACGTCAATCCTTGTAAACTATCTCTTTGGCCGGCTTTTGGAGCCAGAGCGGGGGGGCAGACGCAAACCTGTTTTGGCGCTGGCGGTGCTTTCCAATTTGAGCTTGCTGTTCTGGTTCAAATATGCGGGCTTCTTTACAGCCAACCTGCATGGAGTCTTTCAGACTGTGCCCGTTATTGAGGTGGCGCTGCCAATCGGTATCTCCTTTTACACCTTCCAAGGGATCAGCTATGTGGTGGACGTCTACCGCGGACAAGCCCCGGCTGAGAAAAACCTCCTACGGGTCGCCCTTTACATCGCAATGTTTCCCCAGTTGCTGGCTGGACCCATTGTCCGCTACAATACCATCGCCCGGGAGATTGGAGCGCGGGAGGAGTCACTAGAAGACTTTTCCAGTGGTATCATCCGTTTCTTGTTTGGCCTTGCAAAGAAGATGCTTATTGCCAATCAGATGGCTGTTATCGCGGATGCCGCCTTTGGAACTGCCAACGGAGATCTTACTACTGGACTGGCATGGCTGGGGGTCATCGCCTATACTGCTCAGATCTATTTTGATTTTTCCGGGTATTCGGATATGGTGCTGGGACTGGGCCGAATGTTTGGATTTCACCTACTGGAAAACTTCAATTACCCCTATATTTCCAAGTCTATTACGGAGTTTTGGCGCAGGTGGCATATCTCGCTGAGTACATGGTTTCGGGATTACCTCTACATTCCTTTAGGGGGAAACCGGGTGAGTCGAAAAAAGCAGATTCGAAACCTTTTGATTGTCTGGGGTCTTACGGGCTTCTGGCATGGAGCCGCCTGGAATTTCCTGCTCTGGGGCCTGTTCTATGCCCTGCTCCTCATGGGTGAGCGGTATCTATGGGGCGGCATTTTAGCGCGCCTGCCCAAGCCTCTCCAGCATGTTTACGCCCTGCTTTTCATCATGCTGGGCTGGCTCATCTTCCGGGCAACGGACCTTACGCAGATCGTGGCCTATATTGGGGCCCTGTTTGGCTTTGGAGGTGCCGGGTTCTGGAGCGGGCAGGTGACTTACCTGATTTTGCAATATCGCTGGGAACTGATCGTAGCCGTACTGGCCTCTATACCTCTGCGGGACAAGCTAAAGGGCTATCTGGAGGCGCAGCAGCATCGCCGGATCCCAGCTCTGCTGCTCTACTGGGGGGTGCCCATTCTGGCCGGGGTGCTGGGCGTCCTATCCGGACTGCAGATGTTGGGTTCCAGTTTTCAACCCTTCATCTACTTCCAGTTTTAAGGGGGATTGCTATGAAGAAGTCAGCGCAGCTTGTTGTTACCGGCCTGTTTCTACTGATCCTGTTCGGCGTCTCCACTATGACTCTCTTGGGGGCGCGGAGCGAAGGGGCTTCCTTTTACGAGCAACGGAATCTGGCGGCTTTTCCTTCTGTTTCAAAGGAGGGGCTATGGACAGGGGCATATTTTACCCAGACGGAAACAGCCCTGATGGAGCATATCTACCAGCGGGAGCGGCTATTGAAGCTAAATACCCTGATTCAGCTTCAATTAGCCAGGCCGGTGGTCAATAATATGGTAGTGAATTCCGATAAGCTCCTAAGTTATTACACCCATCTGTATTGGGATACCACTTATCTCAAGGCGGATGCGGCGACCATGGCTGACCAGCTGGCCGCCCTCAACCGGGCCGTGGAGGACTATGGCGGCTATTTCTGCTATTTGGGCTTCCCCCAGCAAACTACCTACTTTGCCGACCATTACCCAGACTATATGGAAAGTCGCCTGTGGCATACCACGGAGATTCGGAAGAACTTTTCAGAGGCCATGGAAGACAGGAACCTACCGTTTATTAACCTGTATCAGATCTATGGGGAGCAAGGAATGCCGGAGTCCTATTATCCCGAGACGGATCACCATTGCACCATGGAGGGAGCATTCGCCGCTTACGAGGTGCTGATGGACCGTATTTGCCGGGAAACAGGCCGGGATCTCCCGGTGCTGACCCGCGCAGATCTGGATTTTGTCACCCTGCCGAATCCCTTTCTAGGTTCCTCCGCGCGAAAGCTCTACGGCCTATGGAAGACGGAGGATCAGGTTTCATTGGCCGAGCTAAAGAGCCCTATTCCTTTCCGGCGCTGGGACAACGGTACCGAGACTGAGGCAACCGTTTTTAAGCATCCCGTAACTAACGATGAGCAGCTTACCTATGAGGTCTATATGGGCGGAGATAAGGGAGAGACCATTCTGCGCACTGACCGACCCGAATTACCTAATGTGTTGATATTCGGGGATTCTTTTACTAATATAATGGAGCCACTTCTCTGGACCAGTTTCAATGAAACTCGCAGTCTGGACTTCCGCCACTACCAGGAGAAAACTCTGGCGGAATACATCGCGGACTATAAGCCAGACATCGTGATCTGTATCCGGGATGAAAGTGTGTATTTTGACCTTACCGGCAACGGCAACCTAGGATATGCAATTGAAAAGTAGAAGCCGCCCTGTTCTAAAGATTTAGAACAGGGCGGCTTTATTTCAAAAGTGAACTGGCGGGGGATCCAGCCGGGCTTTCAGGCGTTCGGCTAGAGAAAGGAGCGGTCCGCCCACAAGGTTGCCAAGAGAGACGATGAGGATGCGCAGTAGGGATTCGCCGGGAGCAGCATATAATTCTCCCGAAACACACCAGTAATACATATCGGCGATGCTGTGTTCCGTACCAGCCAGAATGAAAATGGATACGCCCATAAACAGAGCCAGGTATTTACCCAGCTGGTGGGGGTTATTAGAAAAACCGTTGATTGCGATGTAAATAAATACGTTACATATAATGCCTAAGACGAAGAGGCTTAAATACGAGCTATTCATTTTGGCGTCAATGATGACTTTAGCTGTGGTGTTGATGCCCGTGGCGCCAAACAAAACGGTGAGGGATTCAAGCCAGGCAAGGAGCATGCAGCCTAAGAGGTTGCCCAGCCAGATGACGGGGATGGAGAGTATATAGAAGGCGTTCCAATTGTCAAAGAGATAGCAGACCCTTCCGGTAAAGAGGCTATAGCCTCTGGTGCAGATTACAAAAAGTCCGATAGCAAAAAGTAGCGCGCCCACCACTTGGCCGCCGGGAAAAGCATCTTTTAGGCGAAGGTAAATTGTGCCACCTAAGCCGATGCAGAAGCCTGCAAGAATTGCCAATAAAAATTGTGCAGCCATTTTTTTCATATTATCTCATCCCTCAAAGTACAATATAATCAAGAATGCCAAGATATACAACAAGTAATAAAACGAGCCACACAAGAATAAGAAATCTACTGTATGTATTATATTAGATTGACTTAGTGTTTGTACATTGGAAATCCTCACCGCAATTCACAAGAAGTAATTGATAAAATTATTTAAAATGACGAAAAAAGGGGAGAGGTATTGGCGGGAAATGGGGCAACAGACTGGTGTTACACGAGAAAAATCCAAAGTGAATGGTATATTGGAGGCCAAGCTTTCATACAGTGCAGTAAAGACCAAATGAAAAGAGGATGCGCTATGACGAATACTGCGATCTATCAGGATATATCCGCCCGAACCGGCGGGGATATTTACATTGGGGTAGTGGGTCCGGCGAGAACGGGGAAATCCACCTTCATTAAACGGTTCATGGAGACCATGGTGCTTCCGAATATGGAAAACACCTACCGCCGAGATAGAGCCCGTGACGAACTGCCTCAAAGCGGATCGGGTAGGACCATCATGACGGCGGAGCCTAAGTTTGTGCCTGAGGAGGCAGTGGAGATCAGCATTGAGGGCGGTGGCTCCTGCTCCGTGCGGCTCATTGACTGTGTGGGCTATATGGTGCCCGGCGCAGTGGGGCAATTGGAAGACGACATGCCCAGAATGGTGCGCACCCCTTGGTTTGCTGAAGAGATCCCCATGGCACAGGCTGCAGAAATTGGTACACGGAAGGTAATCGCCGAGCATTCCACCATCGGCATAGTAGTCACCACAGATGGCAGCATCACGGAGATTCCCCGAGAGGACTACATAGAGGCCGAAGAGCGGGTCATCAATGAACTGAAGGAGCTTGGAAAGCCCTTTGTACTGCTGCTGAATTCTGCCCACCCCAATGCAGATCGCACTCAGATCCTAGCTCGCCAGTTAGAGGAAGCCCACGGTGTCAGCTGTATTCCAATCAACTGTCTGGAGCTGAACCAGAAAGCCGTCAGTGATATCATCCAGGAGGTCCTCTACGAGTTCCCCATGGAGGAGCTGGAGTTGTTCCTGCCGGAATGGGTGGATGCTCTGGAATACGAACACCCCATTAAAAAGAGTGTTTACCATGCTATCCGAAATGCCATGGGCGCACTGGGAAAAATTCGGGATGTGGACTCGGTGATGGATAAGGTTGCCGAATGTGATTTGGTTAGCCAAGCGAAGATCAGCAAGCTTCAGTTGGGCACTGGCCACTGCGAAGCTCGGATCGAAATGCCTAGGACGCTCTTCTATGATACCATGACAGAGCAAACGGGCTTCCCCATACGCAACGACGGCGAGTTGCTGCTGCTCCTCACAGAGATGGCAAAGCTAAAAGGAGAGTACGAGAAGGTCTCGACAGCTTTGGCGGAAGTGCGGGCCACAGGTTACGGCATTGTGGTGCCCACAGCTGATGAATTGGTATTGGAGGAGCCGGAAATTGTGAAGCAGGGCGGTCGCTATGGCGTCAAGCTAAAGGCGGCAGCCCCCTCCATCCACATGATTCGCGCCGACATTCAGGCGGAGGTGTCTCCCATTGTAGGCAATGAGAAGCAGTCAGAGGATATGCTTCACTTCCTGCTTTCGGAGTTCGAGGAGGATCCAGCCAAGATATGGCAATCAAATATCTTTGGACGTTCTTTCCATGAGCTTATCAACGAGGATCTCTCCGGCAAGCTAAAACGCATGCCCGAAGAGGCCAGGCAAAAGATGCAGGAGGCACTAGAGCGAATCATTAACGAGGGCTCCGGCGGTCTCATCTGTATCATCCTTTAGTACAATCATGAACAATTTCAGCAGCCTCTGAGTGGCCCAAGGCCCGTCGGGGGCTGCTGTATTTCTAGGAAAGAGGCCTTTACATTTAGCAATCCGGCAGGTATACTGAGGGATAACCAAAGGAGGAACCTTTGGATGGGAAAGGCGGTGTGCGCCATGATTCTGGCGATTGACGTGGGCAACTCCAATCTGAGTGTGGGACTTTATACCCTAGAGGGAGCCCTCCGATTTTGCTCCACCGTCAGAACGGAGAAAGGGAGTACTCGGGATCAGTATGCCATGAACCTGCTGAATATTTTTCGCCTTTATCAGGAGGATATCGGTGTGGTGTCCGGAAGCATCCTCTCCAGTGTGGTGCCTCCTATGATTAAGGAGCTGGTGCGGGCGGTGAAATTTCTGACAGGAAAGCCGCCGCTAGTGGTGAGCTCGGGCATTAAAACTGGGATTAATATTATTGCTGAGACCCATGGTCAGTTGGGATCGGACATTGTGGCGTCTTCGGTGGCGGCCCTGAACAAGTATCCATCACCCTTGATTATCATCGACATGGGGACGGCCACTAGCATGTCAGTACTACGCAATAATACCTATGAGGGCTGTGTCATTATGCCGGGCATAAAGGTGGCGGTAGAGGCTTTATCCCAGCGAGCGGCGGAACTACCCCACATTTCTCTGGAACCGCCTACATCTGTGTTAGGACGTAACACCATTGATGCCATGGGCGTCGGGGCGGTGTACGGACATGCCGCCATGCTAGATGGTATGATTGCCCGATTGGAGGAAGCCACTGAACCTGCCGAAACGGTGGTTATGACTGGTGCCAACGGCGAAACGGTTTTAAAATGCTGCAAGCGGGAGATCATTTACGATGCAAATCTTGTAATGGACGGTCTCTACCTCCTGTATGTGAAAAACACCCGTCGGGCGCGGGGCTGATTGTAGCCATTAATAGAAAGTGTTTACAGAAAATCACTTCCTGACATTTGCCTTAATGTCGGGGGTGATTTTTGTATTTTTCAATATTACCAAAAATTACTTATTTACACAATGAAGATTATGAGAATTACTCTTGCAATTTTGCAAGGTTAATCATATAATATTTCAGAATTGGATTCGACAGTTTTTTTAGGAGGTCTACATATGAAGGGGTTATCTGTTGTTGCGGAGGCTGTTCGGGCATCCACAACCATGGCCATCGACGCAATGTATAAAAAAATGCGGGCGGATGGGCTGGATGTCATCGGCTTCGGCGCAGGAGAACCGGATTTTAATACGCCGGAACATATCAAATCGGCGGCCATCCAGGCAATCCAGGACAATCGAACCAGGTATACCCCTGCCGCAGGCATTCAAGAGCTGCGTGAGGCAATCTGTGAGCGACTCTTGGCGGACTGTGGCGTTTCTTACCAACCAGGACAGGTGGTGGTAAGCAGTGGTGCCAAGCACAACCTCTATGCCGCCTTACAGACGTTGGTGAATCCCGGCGATGAAGTTATTCTGCCCAGTCCCTATTGGGTAAGCTACTTTGAGCTTATTAAAATGGTTGGCGGTATCCCAGTGGTGATTAAAACTACTCAGGAACAGGGCTTTAAAATGTCGGCCGAGCAGCTGCGGGCAGCCGTCACGGAAAAAACCAAGGTTCTGATCCTTAATAATCCCAGCAATCCCACGGGTATGATGTACGACGAATTTGCGCTGGCTTCTGTGGCGGACGTTTGTATTGCCCACGATCTCTATGTGATCGCCGATGAAATCTATTACAGCCTGGTCTATGATAACCGGAAATTCGTCAGCTTTGTATCTCTGGGAGAGAAGGTGAAGGAGCGCACCATCCTCATTAATGGTGTTTCAAAGACCTATGCTATGACCGGGTGGCGCATAGGCTATGCGTTAGCGCCCGATCACATTGCCAAAGTGATGGCCAACTATTTAAGCCACGCAACTTCAGCCCCCAGCTCTATTTCCCAGTGGGCCGCTGTGGAGGCCCTCCGGGGTCCTCAGGAGGACATTGAGGAAATGCGGCAGGCCTTTGAGGTGCGACGGAACTATATCTATCAGGAGATGAACCGAATTCCGAGCGTTAGTTGTATCTGTCCTGAGGCTGCCTTCTATGTGATGATGAGCCTGGATGAGCTCCTGGGTAAGACCCTCCACGGCACCTTGATCCGGGATGCCGATGATTTTGCCAAGGTATTTCTGGAGATAGGCCGGGTTGCGGTGGTTCCCTGTTCCGGTTTTGGCGTACCCAACTATGTTCGCTGGTCTTATGCTACCTCGCTGGAGAACATCCAGGAGGGCCTTAGCCGTCTAAAGGATTTCTTGAGCTGACGTGTGCTGCTTTCCTCGCTTGTAAAGTTTTTTTGCGCATGAATACTAAACACCCCCTGCGGGAGGCTCCCGCAGGGGGTGTTTTTGCGTTATCATGATTCGGTATTGTGATCAGGAGAGTCTGGGGACGCCATGGGCGCTGCTTGGGAGGACTCTAAGATCTTAGGTAGACCGGCTGCCAAAAGTGGCTTGCTTTGCAACATGAGCACGGACAGGACTACGATGATAGCTCCGGTG
The DNA here is from genome assembly GCA_017861415.1 of Bacillota bacterium. Taxonomy (GTDB): domain Bacteria; phylum Bacillota; class Clostridia; order Oscillospirales; family Oscillospiraceae; genus Evtepia. The sequence goes on along the minus strand of JAGFXS010000015.1, from coordinate 5,484 downwards.
GAGAGGAGCAGCCATTCCACCGGCACCGCGTCGGCAATGGGGCCGAATACAATCATACCCATGGGCATGACGCTGCTGGTGATCATGGTCAATACGCCGAAGACGCGGCCCATGAAATCTGGATCAACCTGCTCCTGGAGCAATACCATGGCCGGGGTGTTATATACTGGGATCACGACACCAATGAGGCCCATAGTGAGGAAATAGACCCAAAGAGAGACGGGAAACTGAGGGACAATGTCGCTCAGCCAAAGGGCGATGGGAGCTTGAGTACCGGTGGAATCCAGCCACATGGATAAGGGGAAACCAAGCACCATGGTACAAAGTCCCACCAAAGCCAAGGAGAGGGCGATGCTGTGAATGCGGTTTCGAAAGCCGCCCCAGGTGGTAATCAGGATGCCGCCCAGCAGCATGCCCACGGAAAAGGCTATTTCAATGGACATAAGGTAGAGCTCATCCTGGCCATAATTGCGGGTTACCTGTAGGGGAGTAAGAAACATCGCGGGGGCAAAGAGGAAGAATGAGACGGAGAGGAACAGGAAGAACTGCCGCAGATATGGGGTGTGCACCACATAGGAAATCCCCTGCGTTAGCTCCCCGCGATAATCATGAGGCTGCCCAGCCAAGGTGCTCTCCCGCTTAGGAAGCTGGAAGAACCAAAACATGATGGAGATTCCGATGGCGGCGGTGACCACATCAATGAAGAAAATACTGAAGTAAGGTGCTGCTTTTAGAAGCAGGGCACTGAGCATAGGGGAAATTAGGTTAATAATGGATTGGGCGCTGCTGTTGATACCGTTTACACGGGTGAGGTGCTCCGGCGGCACGATGGAGGGGAGGATGGCGCCGATACAGGGCATCTGCACAGCAGTGCCTAAAGCGCGTATGCCTAGGGCCACAAAAAGAGGCCATAGGGCATCATAGCCCAACATGATGGAAATGGCCAAAATCAAAGTGGTGACGGCAATGGCGCCGTCGGCAATCATCACCAGCTTTTTCCGGTCGTAACGGTCGGCCCAAACACCGGCAAAGGGGGAGAGGAAAAAGGTAGGGACGAATCCGCAGATGATGGCTAGGGTCAGGTAGCTTCCTGACTGGGTGGTAAGAGTAATGTGCCAGGTAATGGCAAACTGTACCAGGGAGGAGCCGAATAAGGAGATCAGCTGTCCGCCCAGGAACACGGAGGTATTTCGCTTCCAATTTTGTTGCATAATCATAAATCTTTCTCAAACAATAAGTTTGGCGGAAAAGTGTCCACAACAAACCGCCTACGATACGGAAATCATGTCATGAGTGCTGGTAGAATATCATGATTTCCGGAATTTGTAAAGGGTAGGACAGCAATGCCTTGGCAAAAGGGGAATTTGCCAACCAAAAATGGGGAACAGAACGTGAAACGCTCCGTCTAAGTAATCATAGCGAAACAACAAATCCGTTGTGTGCAAAAGTGTAAAGGAGTGTTGATCTTGAAAAAAAGACTGCTGAAAAAGCAATTGCTGGTGCTGGGTCTTGTTGCGGGTATGGCCGTTATTCCCGCAGCCGCAGCCGCAGCCTATACAGTATCCGCATCAGTAGCCGATGAGCCCCTCGTTTTGCCCATTCATGTGGAGGCCACCGCAGGCCTCACTTTTGATGGAACAGATAAGTCTTTGTTTCACGGCCCAAACGGGAGTGTGATCCAGGTGGCGGGAGCCAATGAACCAAAAAATGCACTGTTTTATGGCACTGTGGAGTGGTTTGAGGGGACGGATAACCGTCTGACCTTAAACGGTGTCAACGAGGAGGGGAAAACAGAGGCAAAGGTGCTTCTGACCATCACCGATGAGACCCGTATCTTAAACGCCGTGACCGGAGAACCCGTGGCAGCCAAAGATATCCGGGCAGGAGAGATGGCCTATGCCTATACCAGCCCTATCATGACCATGAGCATGCCGCCCCAGACCTGGGCGGAGCTAATTCTCGTGGGAATTCCCGCGGACTATACTGTGCCTTCTTATATGGAGGTTGATACGGTAACGAAAAACGATGATGGCACCGTGATCCTAGGTACCAACCAGGCTATCAATGTTACGCTGAATAATGAGACGAAGGTGTTCCCATTCCTGACTAAAAACATCGTAACGAAAGACATGATCCAGCCTGGCCAGAAGGTTCTGGTTTGGCACGGGCCTGTACTGCTGAGCTATCCTGGCCAGACCACAGCCAGCAAAGTGATGGTGTTCGGTACAGAGTACAAGGGCTATGTATCACTGGATGGTGACAAGTTTTCCGTGAATGGGGAACCCATGAATTTTACGGTGCCTGTGGTGCCTAAGGTTGATGGGAACACCTATCTCCTGCCCCTGCGCAAGGTGGCGGAGCATTTAGGTTATGATGTAAACTGGGATGCCGCAACCAGAACCGTATCCGTGAGTTTAAACGGTGCTGAGGCCTACCACTTTGTGCTGGGCGGCGACACCTGGCAGACCGGTGATATGACCTACTATTTCACCCAGCCCATCAAAGTAGTTGACGGTGTGAGCTATGTTGCCATCGACGACCTGCTCAGACTCCATGATCTGAAGATGGAAACCAGATTCTAACCCTCTCTCAAAACGCGGCCACACAGAAAGGAGCGTCCGGAATAACCCGGGCGCTCCTTTCTTTTACAGTATGATCTTCAATTTAGTCAAGAACTAGGAATAACGCTAGTATTTCAGCAGTTTCTCTGCCCATTCCGTCTCTTTAAATCCCACCAGAACAAAGTCTGAGCCAACAAAAAGAGGACGCTTTACCAACAGGCCATCTGTGGAGAGGAGACGGAGCTGCTCGTCCTCCGCCATGCAATCCAGCTTCCGAGCAAGATCCATAGAGCGGTAGAGTAATCCGCTGGTGTTAAAGAAGCGGCGCAGGGGTAGGCCGCTCTGACGTTGCCAGAGGGCCAGTTCTTTCTCATCAGGTCGCTCTGCCTGTATGTTCCGGACTTCATAAGAGATGTCATTGGCATCCAGCCATTTCTGAGCTTTTTTGCAGGTGCTGCATTTTGGATAACAAATAAATTTCAAAGAAACACCTCGCTTCATATTGTAAAGCCGCAGGAAAATGCGGCATGGGGCACGGGGCAGGCCAGTAAAAACAGGGTATCACAACCCAAGCCACATCACAAGACCCGCGAGCTAGAGAAATTTGAGAAACCACAGGTCTTGTGCCGAAAGAAACGTCTTTTGCAAAATAAATGTTACCCGTTAATATCGTGAAAATAATTGACCGCATGGAATATCCTGACAGTCTGTCCCATAAACTTAAGGGAGATGACATCCCAGGGACAGGAGGATCAGGTTATGGCGGATGTAACGGACAGGACAAAGCGCTGGTCGCAAGGCAGGCTAAGAGAGCGGCCTCGAAAGAAAGGGGACGAGATGTCTCCGGGTGAGCGGCGGCGGGTGAACCAGCTGCTAGCTTGTATTGTGCTTTTTGGCGTGGTGTTTTTGGGGCAGGGGATACCGCTGGGCCGTCTAACGGAACTGGGTACGACGGTAGGGGCCCTTATTCATCAAAACACCGATTTCAGACAAGTGTTCTCCAAGGTGGGTCAGTCGGTTTCCGAGGGGGAGCCCTTTGTTCAGACCTTTGGAACCATTTGGAGCGAAGTGTTTTCCACAGATGGGGAGGAACCCGCAGATGCCGCCTTGCCAGAGGATGTTCTGACAGGAACAGGGAGTCCAGCGGGAACTGTAGTGCCAGGGGATGGCGTAGAATCCCATCCCATTCAGGAGACACCACCGGCGGAGGAAACTCCAGTTGTAGAGCCTGTTCCAGCGGCCCCGGAGACGGTGTCACCCGTAATGGGGGTGCTGACCTCGGGCTTTGGCCCCCGGGTACATCCCATTGATGGGGAGCTTAAGGAGCACAACGGCGTAGATATCATGGTCGACGAGGGGACACCTATACTGGCCTATGCGGCTGGCGAGGTGGATTATGTGGGCGAAAGCCCGGAGTACGGGCTCTATCTCCAGCTAAAGCACAAGGATGGCCTGACCACCTTTTACGCCCACTGCAAGGACATCTGCGTGAAAAAAGGTCAGCAGGTGGCAGTTGGGGAGAAAATCGGTGAAGTGGGTGAGACAGGAAATGTCACGGGAGTACATTTGCATTTTGAAATGCGCCAGGACGGCAGCTTGATGGATCCCATGCCGTACATTAAAACCCTTACATAAGTGAGAGCGGGGCGACGCTGCACCGTCAGCGGCGGATTTGGACTGCTGCTGGCGGTACTCTTGTTTCTAGACCGCCAGAATGTGGTCCCCTGGGCGCTGCTGGCCTGTGCCATCCACGAATTGGGGCATTTGGCTGCCATATATGCATTGGGAGGTAGGATGGCCCATCTGCACCTGACCGTTGCAGGGGCGGAGATCATTCCGGAAAGAGGCGCTATTTTTTCCTATGGCGAGGAAGTACTAATCATTGCGGCAGGGCCAGCCTCCAGCCTTCTGGTAGCCGCTCTAATCGGGTGGAGTACATCCGGAAGCGGCAACGAATGTTTATATTTGTTTGCGGGGCTTAATCTGGCTGTGGGTATCTTTAATCTCCTTCCTATTTGGCCGTTGGATGGCGGAAGGATGCTGAACTTGCTACTGATTCGCTTGCTGGACCCCATCCGAGGGGAGCGGGCATGCCGACTGTTTTCGGCCATTCTGGGAACAGGGATTTTAGTTATGGGGGTGCTGCTCATGGTGCAGACAAGGGGTAACCCCACCCTGCTCCTCACTGCCCTCTGGATACTGGCTGGAAATGCCGATAAAAAGTAAAAAAGCTAAGCAAAAATGTGCTTGCCTTTTCAAATGGGACATGATACTATATTTACTGGTCTTTTAGAACAAAGGGTGGTCCTCTGCGGTGTGCCAGTGTGTTACATTCCTGGTGCGAAACAAACCGGAACGAACGCCTATACGATTAGGAGGAAACAGACCATGGATTTAATGAAAACCTTTAATGACAAGTATCTCAGCGCTGCTGCCCCCTCTGTCAGCGTGGGCGACACCGTTCGGGTGCACCTGAAGGTCAAGGAAGGCAACCGTGAGCGCGTACAGGTTTTTGAGGGCACCGTCATTGCCAAAAAGCACGGCGGCGTTTCTGAGACCTTTACCGTGCGCCGCATCTCTTACGGTGTAGGCGTGGAGAAGGTATTCCCTCTTCATTCCCCTATCATTGAGAAGGTAGAAACTGTCCGTCGCGGTAAGGTCCGCCGGGCAAAGCTCTATTATCTCCGGGATCGCGTGGGCAAGCGCGCCAAGGTCAAGGAGAAGCTGTAAAAATCCGCTGCCAACGCAAACCGCCGCTGAACATTCAGCGGCGGTTTTTCATTGTTTGTAAATACTTCCCAACAAATGCGAAGTGTGGTATAGTTGGCTAACAGAATCAAATATAAAGAGCATGCCAAATAAATGGAGCTTATATTTAAAAGGAAAATGGGGGTATAGGAATGGAAAGCGGTTTGGTGCATGT
>JAGFXS010000078.1 GCA_017861415.1 Bacillota bacterium | reverse complement strand
AAATCCGGGGCATCGGACGCCTCTGCCGAGGTAGTGGGCTTTCTCCGGAAGCTTCTGAACGATGCGAATATCCGTTGGCAGACGGCGGAGCTGGGGAAGACGGATCAGGGCGGCGGTGGAACGGTGGCTGCCTATATGGCGGACCGGAATATCGACACACTGGACGCTGGGGTGCCTACCCTGTCTATGCACTCCCCCTTTGAGGTGGTGGCCAAGCTGGACTGCTACATGACTTACCGGGCGGCCGGAGCGGTTTTCCGCTCCTGAGGGGTATGTAGGACGCACAGCTTGCATAAGAACTGAATGGGAGCAGGCGAGGTGAAACCCCTTCCGCCTGCTCCCTCTGCAATTGAGTGCATAAAACTGTTGGATTTAGTTGAGAAATATGGTATGATAAAATTCTAATGTTGCGCACATTGCTGCGCGGCACACTGCGTGACTTTCCCTGGGGGAAGCAGAGGAGGACAACTCATGACGTACTTAACATCAGCAATTTTAGGCCTTGTGCAAGGCGTAGCGGAATTTCTGCCCATCTCTAGTTCAGGACACTTGTCCTTAATGGGGAATCTGTTGGGGTTGGCTCAAGACGATATTTTGTTTGAGGTCTTATTGCACCTTGGCACTTTGGCGGCCGTCTTTGTGGTCTATTGGCAAGACATTGTAGATATGGTGAGGGACTTCTTCGGGATTCTGGGCAGTCTGTTTTCCAGAAACCGTCGGGTGCGGGTCAGCCCCTCGGCCAACACCCGTATGGTTTTCATGATTATTGTGGCCACCCTTCCTCTAGTGCTGGTAATACCGGTGAAGGATTATGTGGAAACCTTTTACGGAAGTACCCTGTTCATTGGATGCGCCCTGCTGGTCACGGGTATCATTCTGTTTTTTTCCGACCGCATAGCTCAGGGACGGAAAACTGCCCGCACCGCCACCATGCTGGATGCCCTCATTGTGGGCCTAGGGCAGGCAGTAGCCGTAGTGCCCGGTCTCTCTCGCTCCGGCACAACCATCTCCATCGGTATGATGCGGGGCTTTGACCGCAAGTTCGCCGTGAGATTTTCTTTCCTTATGTCCATTCCTGCCATCTTTGGTGCCAATATTCTGGAGGTGGGAGCTGCGGTTAAGGCAGGGTTGCACGCGGAGATGATCCCCATTTACATCTTGGGTATGCTAATATCCATGGTATCTGGCTACTTTGCCATTAAGTTAGTCAATCTTTTGGCAACAAAAGGAAAATTTGGACTGTTTGCATACTACTGCTGGGCAGTTGGCATCGTGGCTATTGTTGTCACACTTATTTAAGCTAGGAAAAGGAATACCCTAAAGGAGCGGCAGATATGGCAAGCACACAAAAGAAAACCCCGGCAGGAAATGGGAAGCCGCGTACGCAGCCTCAGAAAAGATCTGCCCCCCGGGGAAAACAGAATCTGGAGCCGGTCAGCCCTTGGGGACGACTCGGGGGTGGAGTTGTCTGCTTTCTGTTAGCCGTATTCGTGATTCTGGGCCTATTTGGAGTAGACGCCGTCTTTGTTAATCTCTTGTCTGACACGGTCACGGGTCTGTTTGGTTATGCATTCTGGTTTCTGGCACCGGCCCTGCTCCTTTGCACGTACCTTCTGTTTTTCAGGCAGAAGGAGCGGATTGCCCTGCGTATCTGGTGTGCGTTGCTGCTCCCCGTGCTGCTGGCTGGAATCATTCACGTTCTTCTGGTTACTGCCCCCTATGAGACCACTTGGGCCGGGGTAAAATACCTCTGGAGTGACGGACAGAGCTTTGCCAGCGGTGGTGTCATCAGCGGCTTTACAGCGGTGCTGCTTACAGAGCTGTTCAGCAAATTCGGAGCGGGACTCATCCTGGTTTTGGCTACCGCCCTGCTGATTTTGGCTGCCTTCCACATTACGCCCGAGGCCATGGTGAAGGCATTCCGCATTGCCTACATGAAGAATCAGGAAAGAAAGGCTCGCGAAGCAGAGGAACGCTATGAGGAGGAAAACGCTTGGGAGGAATGGGAAGAAGATGTCATCCCTGCTCCGCCACCGGTTCCTTTGCCCCGCCGTGGTAAGCGTGTAGCGGTGGATGTTCCCCTGGATCATGTGACAGCCCCTGTAGAGGGAAGCAGGTTGGCTGATAGCTCCCGGGATAAAATGTCGGAGGCTCCTGGAGCACCCGGAGATGCGGGCCAAATCAGGAAAGAGACTGGTGCTGTCAACACAGGCGAGGAGTCTGAGGTGTTGGTGGATCGGGAACTATCGAAAAGCGAGAAGAAGGAAGTTATCCGAGGACATTTGGAGACGGTGGCTCGGGATGTGGCCAGCAATCTGAAGCATACCACCAGCGCATACAAATATCCACCTGTGGAGCTGCTTCAGAAGGGGACTCAGATCTCTGGCGGACAGGTGCAGGAGGAACTCTCCAGCATTCAGAAACGCCTATCAGACACCATCTTATCCTTTGGGATTGAAGCAAAGATAGTGGGGGTAGTGCGCGGCCCCTCCATCACACGATACGAGGTGGAGCTAGAGCAGGGGGTGCGTCTAAACAGACTCACCAATCTATCCGATGACATTGCCCTAGCTTTGGGCGCAGCCAGCGTGCGGATTGCCCCGGTGCCGGGAAAAATCTCTTTGGTTGGCATTGAGGTGCCCAATCAGAAAATCAGTGCCGTCTCCATTCGTGAAGTCATCGCATCCCAAGATTTTACGGAGCATAAGTCCAAGGTGTCCTTTGCCGTGGGTAAGGACATTGGAGGCAACTACATCATTGGAGACGCTGCCCGGCTGCCCCACCTTCTTATTGCCGGCACTACCGGCTCCGGTAAGTCGGTTTGTACCAATTCCCTTATTATCAGCATGCTCTACAAGTCCACCCCCGAGGAGGTTCGTCTTATCATGGTGGATCCCAAAATGGTAGAGCTGGGAATATACAACGGCATCCCCCACCTGCTCATTCCCGTTGTGACGGATCCAAAGAAGGCTGCAGGTGCTCTTCAGTGGGCTGTTACCGAGATGATGAAACGATATCGCATGTTCTCTGAGGCCGGTGTGCGGGAGCTTTCTTCCTACAACACTTACGTGGAAAAGCATCCTGAGCTTTCAAAATTGCCGCAGATTGTCGTTGTTATTGACGAGCTGGCGGATTTGATGCTGGTTGCGGCGAAAGAGGTGGAGGAATCCATCTGCCGAGTGGCGCAAATGGGCCGCGCTGCGGGGATGCATCTCATCATTGCCACCCAGCGTCCTTCTGCAGACGTAATCACAGGTCTCATGAAGGCCAATATTCCGTCTAGGATTGCCTTTGCTGTGGCCTCCTCCCTGGAATCCCGGATTATTCTCGATACCCAGGGTGCGGAGAAGCTTGTGGGCAAGGGGGACATGCTCTGGTTCCCGTTGGGGTCAGGCAAGCCCCTTCGCGTGCAGGGATGTCTTATTGACGATAAGGAAGTGGCTTCTGTTGTAAGCTTTGTCAAGGAGAGCGGCGGTGCCGCCTATGATGAGTCGGTGCTCCAGGAGATCGAAGAGCATGCCCAGGAGCACAGCAAGGGAAGCCGCGGACAGAATGGAACCGGTGGCACCTCCACCGATGATCCAGAGGCTGGTTGTGATGAGCTGTTTGCTTCCGCCGTGGATATCGTCCTGGAGCTAGGCCAGGCCTCGGTTTCCATGCTTCAGCGTAGGCTGAAGTTGGGTTATGCCCGTGCCGCCCGTCTGGTAGATCAAATGGAGGATCGGGGTATTGTGGGCCCCTTCGAAGGATCAAAGCCGAGACAACTCCTCATCAGTAAGGAGCAGTGGGATGCTATCCAAGGTCGACATACGGAGCCAGCGGAAAACAATGTGGATTCAGAGGAGGATACTTTGGAGTATCAGGAGGAGAATCCTGCTCCGGAGGAGCCGCCCTGGGAAGATGAATAGCATATTCAGATGATAATTACGGTGCGGACAGCGGGAGTTTCCCTGTCCGCACCGTTTTTGATATTGAGTACGGTCTGAAGGGTATCAAAAAAGGGTGACGCCAAATTTTATAGAGAAAGTGGTGGGCGAAAACTAGACAGCAAAAGGAACCTGTTAATCTGCCGGTAAGGTAAATAAGAATTATTTGCATTTTACCTTAAGATGTGGTAAATATAAGAAAAACGTTATTCGACATAATTTTACCTTGGAGTATTTGCAAGGAGGAATTTTATGGATCGCAATCTGAGTTCAATTCTATCAGAGCTTCATTTTCCGGTCCTGATTTGCACAAACCGGGAAAGTTTGCCAATCCTATACGGGAACGCCGCAGCTGAGTTGCTGTTTTCTCCGTTCAATGAGGATCTAGTGCGAGAACTTGCCATGCATACATTGAAGGATCTGCTGGAGCCTGAAGGGGAAGAAACTGTTGGGGATTTCTGCCATGCATTAAATAAGACTGGCCAGCTCATTGATCAGATTGTCTGGGTGAAGAACTCTGCCAGAAGCCCCCAACCGATGTCGCTTTCTCTGAAAATCATGCTAGATGGTGATGTTCTGGCCTGTTTTTTGCCTTCGAGGAATAGCAACGGAGTCGGCTTTGAGATTATCAATTCTATGCGCCTCAATGAAGGTGCAGCGCAGGCAATCTCCTCGGTACTGGAGGTTGCGGGAAACCAAGCTCAGGTGAGCCGAGTGTACATTTTTGAGGAATTGTCTCATACAACTATTCGGAATACGTATGAATGGTGTGCGCCGAGGATAGAGCCCATGATTCAAAAGCTCCAGAATGAAGAGAAGCGCGCCTATAACTATAATGAGCTAGAGGTATATGGACGGTATATTCTAGAAGATGTGAGAACTATACCTCAAGGGGATCGGGAAATTTTTGAGGCACAGGAAATAAAGGCAACCATTGCCATGACCTTATACGAAGGGGGGGCTCCCATCGGTTATGTAGGCTTTGACGACTGTGTCAGCTACCGAAGATGGGATGAAGATGAGATTCGCTTTCTGGAGACCATTGCTTCCCTGGTTAGCAATCTTTTGATCCGTAGAAATAGCGAAGAAAAAAGCCGGCTGACCCAGGAAATATTACAACTAATGAACGACCATTCCGACGACTATGTGTACGTCAGGGATCTCGAGGATTACACCATCAAGTTTGTCAGCAAAACTGCTGGCGAAATGTTAGGGAAGGACATGGGGGAGCTAATTGGCAAGCCGTGCCGGGAGGTTATGTGTCTGACGCAGGAGGGGGGGTGCACCCACTGCCCCATTGATAAGATTGCCTGGAAGGCGGGGCAGAAAAAGTCAGATGTCTATGTCTGGGAGCACTACAGCGATGTGCTTGGGAAGCATTTTTTAATTAAGAGTAGCATTGTCATCTGGGTGGATGGAAAGCCGGCCTACATAGCCCGAGCGACAGATATTACCCGTCAGGTGGATGCCCAAAAAACCCTTCGGTTTTACGCCTCCATGGACATGCTTCTGGGGATATACAATCGCCTCTGGGGTGAGCGGCTTTTGCTGAAAAAAATTCAGGATCCTGCTGCTAAGGGGAGCCTGTGCTTTGTGGATGTGGATGGGCTAAAGAAGGTCAACGATACCTTGGGGCACCAGGCGGGAGATCAGTTGCTCATTGAGTCTGTAGCGTTGATGAAGGCACATCTGCCGGGAAATGAGATTCTCTGCCGGTGGGGTGGAGATGAGTTCTTGATTTGGGCACCGCAGCCTGTGGAGGAAATTGAGAAGCTTTTTGAAGCAATGGACCAGGATATGAATCGGGTCAACAGTAAGGGTGGCCGAGCTTTCCCTCTCGCTTTCAGTTATGGGGTAATTCCCTTTGAATCTGGAGAAGGGGCGTCACTGGATGCCATGATCACCATGGCTGACGAAAGAATGTACCAGAAAAAGATGCGGAAAAAGAAGATACTATTAAATTGGTTGGGGTAACAAAGTCCATAAATAAACCGGGAGGGTCAAGGGTGTTTCCCTGATCTTCCCGGTTTATTTATGATAGAAATTTACCGAAGGGTTTCGTTTGCCCACCGGGTCAGGTCGAGAACATGCTGATGACAAGCACGGCGGTCCTCTCCTTTTGC
>JAGFXS010000014.1 GCA_017861415.1 Bacillota bacterium | reverse complement strand
CCGGGTAAAAGAAGGGCATATGAAGGCCGCCGTATGCACCTGTGAGGACCACGCCCCCGATCATTTTCTGGAGGCCCAAGCGGCTGCGCCGGAGCTTCAGACCATTTTCACCGTGCGCACAGCCCATCCCGGTTGTGTAAACTTGACCGAAGCCATGGCGTCCGCTTCTGATTCTCTTGCCCGGGTGGACACCCTAGCCCAGGAGCCCATGTTTGCCTATTTTACCTCTGGCACAACAGGTTATCCAAAGGGCGTCATCCACAACCACGCCTATTCCCTGGCTCACATCCTCACCGCACGACACTGGCAAAAGGCCTTTGACGGTGGACTCCACTTTACCGTGGCAGAGACCGGCTGGGCGAAAGCCTCCTGGGGAAAGCTCTACGGCCAGTGGCTGGTAGGTTCCGCCGTCATGGTCTTCGACTTCGATAGCTTTGACCCCAGGCAGCTGATGGGGGTAATTAATCGGTATCAGGTAACCAGCTTCTGTGCGCCCCCCACCATCTACCGCTATCTGGTGAAGACAGGACTTGTCCCCATGAAAAGTCTGCGGCATGTCACCACTGCAGGGGAGGCTCTCAATCCCGAGGTCTTTTATAAGTTTAGGGAGGCCACCGGTCTAACCATCATGGAGGGCTACGGGCAGACGGAGTCAACTCCCCTTCTGGTGAACCTGTCGTGCAGCGCCTTAAAGCCAGGTTCTATGGGCAAACCCACGCCCCTATACCGGATCGCCCTTCAGGACAGTGAGGGCAACCCTGTCCCCCCCGGAGAGGTGGGAGAGCTTGTCGTGCTCCCCGACGAACACGGACAGCGTCCTACTGGGCTCTTCTACAGCTACTGCAACAACGAGGAGCTGTACCGCTATGTCTGGCGGGGAGGCGTCTACCACACAGGAGACACCGCCTGGCAGGATGAGGATGGTTACTTCTGGTTCAATGGCCGGGCTGATGACATTATCAAAACCGGCGGCTATCGGGTGGGCCCCTTTGAGATTGAAAACGTCCTCATGGAACATCCAGCCGTGATGGAATGTTCTGTGGTAGGCGTTCCGGATCCCCTGAGAGGGCAAGCTATCAAGGCTTTTGTCCTTTTGGCACCCGGCGTTGATGAGACAGCGGAGCTAAAAAAGGATATCCGCCGTTTTTGTAACGAGCGCACCTCAGAGTACAAGTGGATTCGCCAGCTGGAGGTAGTTCGGGAAATGCCGAAAACCATCAGTGGCAAAATCAAGAAACGTGATTTGCGGGAATGGGAGTCCATGTCCTAAACAATCATTCACCCACGCGGCGTGGCCCTTTCAGGCTGCGCCGCGTGGATTTGTTTTCAAATACTAGCAGCTGCTTTCCTTTAGATTTTCTTCGTGTCTACGCTGCAATATCTCATAGGCATGCGTCTTATCAATAATCGCCCGAAGAATTTTATCCAGTTCAGATTCGGGTCGATAGTCTGCAGGGGCAAAATAGCGAATCCGATTTTCCCGTATCATCTGATAAACTTTTTCCCTATCTCCTGTCTCTGGATCAAAAACACCAATGGCGTGACCACCGTAGGTGTTTACCAGCTTCATACAGGGGATATCCGTGTCACTATCGCCAATGTAGACCATGTTCCGGAAAGGAATCCGAAGCTCCTCAGGCGGAATGGCATCGTTCACGCCGGGATCGTTGATATCCAGAATCCCCTTTTCAATGCGGAAGAGAAACTGTGTCTTATTGGTATAGTTGATGGCCTGAGCAGGCCACTTGGCTGTGCCCCGTTCATTAAAGTAAAAAGCACTGGCGTAAATGCGTTCAAACTCGTTGTTCTTAGCCATCACAGTGCCTTCAATCATCTCCTTCAGACCTGAAGAAATGATGTAGTGCTCCACAATGATGCCGTGGTCCGCACCGTACTGTCTCATACGAGAAAACCAATCTTCCACCCCCGGAAACAGGGTGACGCGTGCCCCATACTCTGCCAAGGCATTTCGCTTTACAATAATTCTTCCGTCGGCTTCCTCAACCATTTTGTACATGTAGGCCAGGTTCCGGTCCATATCGTTTTCGTGGGCCAGGGCATTGGATGCATCCCAAAAGGCTTTCACATCCAGACCCAGATCTTGAATGTAGCCTTGGGCCTGCATATCGTCCGGCGTGAGTGTCCTGTCAAAGTCATAACAGATGGCCAGAACCGGCTTTCCTTCCTTGTATCTCCGCTCATACTGCTCCATGTCCCTTCCTCCTCTATAACGTGGATGCTTACTGATATTCAGTATAACAGACACAGTGGCCCCTCACAAGAAACGGCAAAAATTCCTCTCTGGATTGCTCGTTTCTCTTCTTATCTTCTTAATTCCAGAAAACTACCCTTTCTGCCCTTGTTTCCAAGGAGATTATTCTATATAATGCAACTGGCGGCCTAAACCGGTCTGTCTTACTGTAGAGGATGGTGCGTATCATGTCTGTTCCAAAGCGGTTGCTGCTCATTTTCGTTATGCTGGGGCTGGGAAATCCGCTCTTTTTGTTTTCCCGCCTTTCTTTGACCCTTCCCGTGGGGATCTTTATCGCCCTTGTCCTCGGCGGATTATTGCTATGGTGCTGTATTCGCCCGGGACTGAACAATCCATCCTTGCCCAAAAAGCTGCGTCAGCTGGAGGAAGGCTGCGCCATCTATGAGACGACGCTTCTGATAGCCATTCTGCTGATATTAGAGCACGCTGCACTCCTGGCCATGCCCGCTATGCGGCCTCCCAACCTTCTGTTTGCAGGCAATTTTTTTGCTGGGATGGGTCTTCTAATCCTCCCTCTAACCGCCTCCTTGATCCGTTTACTTTACGCTGCGGAGCAGTTTGACGCTCTTCTCCGTTATTTGATTCTGGCCACCTGGTGGCTCCCCTTAATCGGTGTGTTCCTGAACCTGCCCACCTATCGGGCTGCCAAACAGGAGCTTTCCTTTGTTCGCACCCAGTACCAGCGGGATCTTCAGCGGCACCATGAACAGATCTGCCGTACCAAATTCCCCCTGCTGCTCCTTCACAGCAATTTTTACCCGGACTGGAAGCCCACAACCTGCTGGGGCCGCATTCCTGATGCGCTGGAGAAGAACGGTGCCTTGATTTTTTACGGCAACCGCCCCACCTCCTCGTCGGTATCCCAGCGCGCAGAGGAGCTTTGTACCTTTGTCCAGAATCTCATGGAGACGAGCGGCGCTGAAAAGATCAATATCGTCGCCCATTCCAGCCGGGGGCTGGATGCCCGTTACGCCATCAGCGCCTTGGGGCTTCACCATCAGGTTGCTTCCCTCACCACCATCTGCACGCCCCACCGCGGTTGTCTCTTTGCAGAAGGCGCGCTGGATCACCTGCCTCAGCCACTGTCAGAGTCCCTCTCCTCCCAACGAGATCGTCTGCTGTCCCAGTTAGAGGATCAGTACCCCGATTTTTACGGCACTGTTTCCGACCTGACGCCAGAGGCTTGCGCGGACTTGAATCAGCGCCTTCCAAATGCTCCGGGGGTCTATTACCAAAGTGTTGGTGCAAAGATGGCCCACGAATCCAGCGCCCCCTTCCCTCTGAATATGAGCTATCGCATCGTTCATGGGGTAGAAGGCGACAACGACGGCTTGGTTGCTACCTCGTCCATGCCTTGGGGCGAACATTATATAGAAGCAACTCCCCCAGGAGCCGTGGGGATTTCCCACGGAGATATGATTGATCTTACCCGCCGAAACATCCCCGGCTTTGATATCTGCGAATTTTATGTGGCATTGGTTCAAGGACTGAAAGACAAGGGCCTCTAGCGCCAAAAGCGGACATTTCCAGGACGATTTGCTTCCCTCACCTCCTAATAAAACGGACCTCCGGCACAAGGCCGGAGGTCCGTTTTTAGTTCGCTTCAGTTCTTTTTAATAATAATTGTCCTCATATTTGGGGGTATACAAAGGCGCAGTATCGTATGAAGACCCAGTCTCATAGGCAGAGGGTGTCTTCCGTGCTGCCACAGGAGTGACGAAGGCAGTACGGTCCGTTTGCCGTAGACGGAAGTGAGACAGTAGCTCTTTCAGGAGATTGGACTGAGCGGTAAGCTCCTCGCTAGTAGCAGCGCTTTCCTCGGCGGTGGCAGCGTTGGTCTGCACCACAGCGGAGATCTGCTCCACACCCAGGTTGATCTGCATTACGGAATCCGCCTGCTCCTTGGAGTCTTCCGCAATCCGATTAATGAGAGTAATGGCTTCTCCGGTTTCCCGGCCACTCTCACCCAGGGATTTCGCCGTAACCTCAGCCATCTTGCTGCCGTTGCGGACGGCCACCAGGGTTTCCTCAATCAAAGCGGTGGTATCCGTGGCGGCCTGGGCGGATTTCCCTGCCAGATTTCTTACTTCATCAGCAACAACGGCAAAGCCCTTGCCCGCAGCCCCAGCACGAGCAGCCTCAACCGCAGCATTAAGCGCCAGAATATTCGTCTGGAAGGCAATGTCATCAATAGCCTTAATAATTTTGGAAATCTCGTCGGATTTCCGGGCAATCTCATTCATGGCATCCACCATGGCGCTCATTTGTTCATTGCTCTGCCGGAGCTCGCTGCCAGCAAAATTCGCTTTTTCATGGGCAGTAGCCGCGTGCTCCGCGTTTCTGCGGATTTGCTCTGCAGTTTCCGAAATGGAAGCGGAGAGCTCCTCCACAGAGCTGGCCTGCTCTGTTGCACCCTGGGACAAAGCCTGGGCCCCGTGGGCAACCTGGTCGGCGTGGTTGTTGACCTGGTCGGCAGATTGATTGATTTGCACCAATGTATCGTTTAGCCGCTCGATCATGGCCTGCATGTTATCCTTTACCTGGCGGAACTGTCCAGTATACTCTCGGTGGAGCTCTATCGTCAGGTTGCCACCTGCAATCTCCCGTAGGCAGTCGGACACTTCGTCGATATAGCCTTGGTAATTTACCAACCGGTCAATGGTCAACCGGAAGGCCTCAGCCAGACTACCGATCTCATCGTTGGATTTCACATCCAAAGTGACGTTGAAGGTGCCATCGGCAATTTCCTGGGCGGCCCTGGTGATCTTCACGATGGGTTTCGAAATCCTGCCGCTAATGACATAAGTAGCGGCCACACCCACCACCAGCACCACAACACACAGAATCAGCAAGATACGGGTCAGATCTGTCACGCCCTGAAGAATCTCGCTCTGCTCTACCGTCAGTGCCATAATCCAAGGCGTATTTTCAATGGGGGCATAGCCCACCAGCTTGCTGACGTTGTTATATGTATATTCGCCAGTGCCCACGGTACGGGTAATCATCTGCTCCGTCAGGGCACCCAACTGCTTAAGCTCAGGAATCGTTTTTGCGTTTTCGATATCATTGTCTTTGGCGATAACCAGATCGGTATTCTTGTGTCCAACGGTTGTTCCTTCGTTGTTCACAATGTAGCCGTAACCAGTAGTCTTATACAGTACGTCTTTGGTGATCTCACTGAGGATCAACCCGTCTCTCGCACCATACAGCACACCGACAATCTCTCCATTGACCTTAATGGGTGCCGCATACACCACCACAGGCTGATCATCCAGCTTACTGAAGAGGAGGTCCGACATGGTAGCTTCTCCCTTTAAAGCGGTCTGGAAAAACTCCCGGTCTGCTACCTGATTGATCTCCCGGCTAGAGGTTAAAAGCTGGGCGTTACCCGCTTTATCCGCAATGGCAAAGCGCTGGTAATTGGTCCGCTGGGCTTCCTGCTCAAAAAAAGCAATCTTCTCTTCCAACGTCGCATTTGGATTGGTAATCAGGGGGTTTTGCGCCAAAGATGTGAGATACTCCACTTGGGCGCTGGATCTGGCTGTGACATATTTGGCCTGAACCCGGGCCATTTCTTCCAGGTCGGCCCGCGCCGTCTGTATCAGGTCATCTCTTACAACATTCAGGGTAATCATACCCAGTGCTGCTGTCACAGCGAGAATCACAAGCGTGAACATAACAATCAGTCTTAGCTTTATCGATCTCATTCCATATTTCTCCTCTGTCTCTTTCTCTTTCTTGCTGCAGCAGGAACTAAGGTAACACTTCCCTAGGCGCGAACAGCAAAATCTCAACTAGATATTACCATAAAATCCATCAAAATGCAACATTACAATAACCTTTAATATTCATAACTATCAATTCCGACTCTATTATCACGACATGCAATATCAGCTAAAGCATCTTGCAAAACCTAAGTTTCAGTAAACAAGCTTTTCGGTATTTAAGCCTTGCTTAAATTGCAAACAGGGAGCGCAAGCGTTTGCTTGCGCTCCCTGTTTGGTTTCTTATCTCAGATCAAGGTTTCCGGTCTCTTGGAAGCTGTGGCTGTCGAAGCTGCGAATCACATGGCCCTGGGCATAGTACAGGGTATCACCAATGTAAACCAGCCGCTGGCCGAAACCTCCGTAATAGCCATCCTCTGTCACTTGGGCTGCCGCAATTTTAGAAAGTTCTGTCAGTTTGTTCCCACTGTAGGAAACCAACAAGGCCCCTTCCCAGTTGTCCTTATAGTCGTAACTGCTCAGACTGGCAGGGAAGGCCAGAAGGCTTTGATTCCCCTTAAACATGGCGGCCTTGTGGTTGTACTGTAGTTCCGTGTAGCCACGGTCGCCGATGACAAGGCTATCGATCTCACGAGGTTTACCCATATCAGACACGTCGAAGAGGGATAACTTAATGCCCCCGGTCTGTTGGCTAATCACCACTTCTTTTCCATTTTTGTCCTTGACATAGACATCCTTCACATCGCTACCCACACCTAGGATTACTGTATCAGAAATGGGATGCAGGTAAGAGGAGAAGCCCGGAACCTTCAACTCGCCAGTAATCTTGGGATTTGTGGGGTCACTGAGGTCAAAAACAAAAAGGGGATCCACCTGACGGAAGGTTACCACATAGCCACGATCTCCCATAAAGCGGGCGGAGTAAATTCTCTCATCGGGGGCAAAGCCTAAAAGAGCACCGGAAATCTGCATACCGTCGTCTAGGACGTAGAGGTTATTCTCATTCTGTTCTTCAGACTGATTCCAATAGGTAGTGGCCACACGAAGGTACCCCTCATGGGCATCCATGCTAAACTGATCATTCAGCCAGCCCTTCACCTGACCAGAGCCGGCATATCCGATGCTGCCGTCAGAAACAGTAAAGCGGGCAATGTCCAGCTTGGCATCTTCATCATAGTACCAGCTATTGAGGGCAATATACATTGCTTCGTTGGACATATAAGTGGTATAGCCGCTGCCGGCGATGGTCTCGCTGCTCACCGCCTCAGATGCCTCCGCCACGTTGATGGCGGTAAGGGTCAGATAAGCTTCCGCGGGACGACCCGGCATCACCATGATATCATCTATTGGCATGGGCGCCAGCTTGCCGTTCTCACCCATCATGGGACGAATCTCTCCGTCACCCCAATTCCAGATATTGAGATTACTTAATAAATACAGGTAATCGCCCTGTTTCCGGCTGGTTGTCAGGCTTCCCTCTATCTCAAAACTACGAACACTCTGCACATTGCTCATGTCGCTGATGTCATACACTTCCACATAGGTTAGGCTCTTTCCGTAGACGGGCATAATACGCACCACGTCCTCTACGGTCTTATCTCCTCTTGCCTCAGGATTGACATCGCCTTCATAGCGGCTGCCAATGACCACCAAGCGGTCTCCATCCACATACATCTCCTGGGGATAGCCATCCTCCAGAGATACCTTTGCCGCCAGCTCCATGGCTTCCCCGGCTTTCACAATGTGAATCACATTCCCATTGAGCATATAAATGTAGCGACCATCGGTTTTGATGATATCCGCTTCATCCACCCCCTCTACCTGGGTATTGGTGGTGGAATAATCCCCCGCCCCCCCGGCATTGTCCTGGGAAGCGCTTTCGCCCTCCACAGCCGCGCTTTCTCTGGAGGGACTTTCCGCAGGGGCGGGAGCAGCAGCACCGTCCGTCTGAGTGGACTTATCGGTGAGGTATCGGTAGTTCTCCTTGCTCTGGATCAAATAGTTCTTCAATTCTGTCAGGCTGGATACCTTTACATAGGCTCCAATTCTTTCCTTGATAACATCTACCTCATCACTGCCCAAGGGAGCCTGATCTCCGATTGCAATCACCTTATTCTGGTACGCCACCTTAAGATCCATGACATCTTCACTGATGGCACGAAGAGGCAGGAAGATACGGCCGGAGATATTCAGCGTCTCTGTATCCAAGGACATTTTCTTGCCGTCCAAGAGGTAGTAGGACTCACCCACAGGGAATTGAACCGTCTTTCCATTCACCTTCACCACACCGGTGCGGGTTGTCGCTTCATACTGTACCTCAGCGCCAAAAAACTCGCTCACAAAGCGCAATGGCACTAAGGTGCGCCCTTTGTGAATCACAGGGACCAGATCAGGGTTTGTTCCATCCACCGATACCGTCTTCCCTTGGGACAGCGCAATAGGACTCCCAATATGGAGATACAGCGTCTTAGGCTCCAGATTCCCGGCGGCCCGCGTCTCACTGGGCAGCACACCCAAAATGCAACCTACACCCAGGGCAACCGTCAAAATGCCTGAGATCAACTTTTTCATTGATAACCCTCCTTACTGTTTTGATTTGCTTGTTTTCTCAGACGCAAGGTTCGGAAAAAAGTTCCTGTGAAATTGATAATTTAAAACTAGATCAAAATAGCCAACCGGTGCGTCATTTTTCGTTTGTATACTCATTTTTTATTTATAAGATAGCTTATTTATATAAATGGTTGTTTGGTTTCTTTCAAGGCATTTACCTTCCCAACATAAAAAGTGAACAAATTTTTAATATTCCTCTTTACTTTTCTGTATGCTAGTGATATAGTATCATCAAATAGGAAGTGAGCAATGAAGTTCACTGGCTTCTGATGTGAGCAATGGCGCTCACCGGACAACAAGGGTAATTGATACCCTTTGTTCGGTGAGCGCTTTTTCATTTTTCGCTTTTCTAGTTATTTCAAGATTGGAAAGGAGGCAAAGTCGCCTACAGCATCCTCCGCTGCGGCTCTACTCCGGTTTCTCAACACCCGGTGGAAGCCCCTTTTAAGCAAATCTGAATTTGTAGAGAGAACTCGAAAAAAGGAGGGAACCTTATGCCAATCATGTTCAAAAGTGCAGTCCGCGAGCATGGTCAGTTGCAGCCCCACATTAAGGCCGGTATGTTCCATATCCGTCTGCCCCTGGTTCATTGGGAGATTGAAGTCCCGGAAGCCATTCAGGGTATGATCGTTTTTATGACCGGCGCTTCCGCAACCGTATATCTGGAACAGCAATTTGGTCTGGATTTCAAAACCGCAATCTCCATTATTATCGTTCACGAGTTCTTATACCTCTGGCAAAATATGATGGGCGACGCACTCATAGGCGGCTGGATCACCCCGGCGGTTCCGCTTATCATCACCTATTTAGGTCAGTATGACTATAACCCCGCTGCTGGTGTTTACGACCGGATACACGCACTGCTTGCCTTGGAAATATTACTTGGCGTGCTGTATGTGGGCTTGGGCGTTACCAAACTCGCAGGCAAACTTGTGGGCTGGTGTCCGTCTTCCCTTAAGGGTGGTATCCTTATGGGTGCAGGTATGTCGGCCTGTATCGGTACATACGGCTTCAAAACCGTTGAAAATGGTGGTAAAGGCTTCTGGGCCATGCCCATCACCTTCACCATCGGTGTCCTTCTGGCCCTCTTCCTGCTGTTCTCTTATGGCTTTGGCAAGGTAAAGCGCGGTCACAATCCCTTTATCAAGCTGATTTCCAAGCTGGGCTTCGTTCCCGCCCTGTTGGTCGCCTATGTTGTGGGCATGGCCATTAAAGAAATCGGCACTCCCGTGTTCACCGAACCCGGTATCGTCTTGAATCCCTTCCCCGGCCTTGCTTGGGCTTTCCATAACTTTACCCTCTTCGGCGTAGGCCTGCCCCCGGCACATATCTTCCTTACCGCTCTGCCCATGGCCGTCATGACCTACATCATCGCTTTTGGCGACGTGGTTGCCGGCACCGCTTTCTATAGCGAAACCAAGCGTTTCCGCGAAGACGAGGATATGGATATCAGCGCAGACAGAACCAACCTCTGCTGCGGCATTCGTAACATTTTCGAAGCTTGCTTCGCCCCCACCTGCACCATGTCCGGCCCCCTGTGGACCGCCATGACCGTTACCGTTGCCGAGCGCTACAAGTCCGGCAAGGATAACATGTACTCCATCTTCGGCGGCGCCTGTACCTTCAACCTCTTTAAGGTGCTCAGCTGTGCTTGTATCCCCCTGATGGCTCTGGTTCGCCCCGTTCTGCCACTGGCTATGTCCCTAACCCTGATGATCCAGGCCTTTGGCTCCTTCTATGTGGGAATGACCTTCTGCCGTACCAACATCGAGCGCGGCGTGGCTGGCATCACCGCCTGCGTTATCGCCACCAGCGCCACACCTTCCCTGGGCCTCTTCGTTGGCATTGTTCTCTCCATAGTCTGCGAGTTTATCAACACAAACCGCAAGGAGCGCGCGCGCCTTGTGGCCGACGGGATGGCTCAGGTCACTCCAGAAATCGAAGAAGCTGAACGCGCTGCTCTGAAGTTTGAGGGCAAGCTGACCGTTCATAATTAATGCGAATACCCAGTTCTCATCACTGAAATCGTTCATAATTCAAATCTAAGGTTATTCTTCATTTTTCTCATCTCATAATTATTGTCCCTCGGTGTTTTCCCCTGCCGTGCAAATGGCAGGGGAAAATGCTGTTTCTAGGTTTTCTCCGAATAGATATTGACATAAATACTTCCCTTTTGTATACTTTTATATAGTTAATAATAAACAATTTCTGCATTGATGAAATGAAGTTGGGTGGGCAAAGGCGTTCACTGACAGCGAGGGGAGACATATTGTTCTCCTTGTTTGTCGTGATCGTTTTTTATTTTATCCATTTGCTTTGCCTCACTTCCTCCGAGCCACGTCGTTCCAGAGAAAGGTGGTGATGCTGATGCCGGATTTTCTTGCTCTCGCAAGCATACTGATTGTCGCTTCCCCCTCTCTGTCACGAGAGCTTGACAGTATGCTGTTGTCTGAAGGTTTTGCTCCCGCCCATTGCGTTTCCAGTGTCAGCGAAGCCAAGCGTTCTCTCATCAACACAGATATGGATTTGATTATTTTGGACTCTCACCTTTCTTTTAAAGAAAGCGTCCAGTTTGCCATGGATTTAGTTCGAGGTAAATCACTCTCCTCCGGTATCATCTTGTTGGTGGACTCATCGGTTTATGAAAAGACCCTTTATCAGGCAGAACGAATGGGCATTGTAACTTTTAAAAAACCCCTCGATGCCCATCTGATTATGCAAACCATCCGACTGCTTCTCACCTTTCAGGCAAAGATCCGCAAGCTGGAAAGTAGAGCCGATAAGCTGCAACAGAAGCTTGAGGGTGACCGCCTAGTCAATCGGGCAAAGCTTATTTTGATGGATCGCCTAAAGCTAAACGAAGAAGATGCTCATTACTTTATAGAAAAACAGGCCATGGATGCCTGCGTAAAAAAGACCGTCATTGCTTCCGATATTATCCGCAAATATACTACTGTCTGATTTTCGGAGTTATTTTTCCTATCTGCCGTTGGCTGATGGTTTCGAAACAGAAAGGGATGAACTTGCTATGTTACTGCCCAGATACAAAAGACAGCCAGGTGAGGAGCAACCTTATATCCCCTTAGGTCTCTTCAAACTGAGACTTCCATTCCTCCACTGGGAATGGGAGTTTCCCGAAATGATTCAGGCTATGGTGGTATTTGTCACAGGCACTGCAGCGACCGCATACCTTCAGGATCTTTTCGGCATTTCCTTTGAGATGGCATTGTCCATAGTCATCGTCCATGAGGCGTTATATCTTGTTAATAACTTTTTAGGTGACCCTTTGGTAGGTGGCTGGATCACGCCGGGGCTTCCCTTGATTGTGGTCTACCTATACCAGCAGTCCGGACCAAACCGGATATGGGCCTTGCTCTCCCTAGAACTGGTACTGGGTCTTATGTTTTTTATTTTGGGCATTACGGGACTTGGAGCAAAGCTAGTTAAGCTCTGCCCCCGCTCCCTTAAGGCAGGCATTTTGGTGGGATCCAGCTTCGCAGCCTGTACTGGCAAGTACGGCTTCCGTTCCCTGGAGCAGGGTGGTGCCGGTTTTTGGGCCAACCCCATCAGCTTTTCAGTAGGTGTCGTCCTCGCCCTTTATTTGCTCTATTCTTACGGCTTTGGCAAACTAAAGTTTACCAGCAAAAACAAATTAATAAAAGCCATCAGTAAGTTTGGTTTTGTACCGGCCCTTTTGGTGGGCGGTATTGTAGGCATGATGGTCGGTGAGCTCCCCTTCCCCACATTAGATTTGTCTCACATTTTCTTTAACCCCTTTCCCCATTTGAGAGAAGTACATGAAACGTTCTCATTCTTCGCCCTCGGTTTACCACCTCTGTCCATTGTGGCCTCCGCCGTTCCTATTGCCATCGCCTGTTATCTCATTGCCTTTGGAGACATGGTGAATGGCACTTCCGTACTGAAGGAGGCTCATACCTATCGGCCTGATGAGAGCATTGATATGAACACCAACCGCACTCATGTCTGCTGCGGCATCCGAAACCTCGTGGAATGCCTCTTTGCGCCCACCTGCACTATGTCCGGCCCCATTTGGGCCGGCATGAATGTCACCATAGCGGAGCGCTATAAAAGCGGTGAGCAAAATATGTATTCCATATTCGGCGGTGTCTGCACCTTTAACGTAACAAAGATGTTATGCCATCTCTTTGTGCCCGCGATTGCTCTGGTGCGGCCCTTTTTGGTGCTGGCCATGGAGCTTACCTGGATGATTCAGGCCTTCGCCTGTTTCTATATCGGCGTTAATATGTGCCGAACCAATGTAGAGCGTGGCGTAGCCGGACTCTGCGGCGGTGCCATTGCCGTCAGTCCAAACCCTTCTATTGGTTTGCTCATCGGGATCCTGCTCTGCGTCTTTTTGGAGTACGTGGGCGTCAATAAAGTAGACCGAGCAGCTCAGGTAGTTTCCGGGGTGACCACTACCGCCCAGTCCCACTTCACAGATATTGAAGAGTAATGTATTTATCTCTTCTAAGCTTATCCCTTTTCTAATTTTACCCACCCTTCCCAAAAACCCACGAGGGAATCAACCGTACTCGGTTGATTCCCTCGTGGGTTTTTTCATCTGATCAGCAGCACTAGGATCGCGCTACCGCACAGCAATGCAAACATTAGAAATCCAGCATTGCGAAATGCCGGTCGCCAGATGCTTGGTGTCCAAGGCTCCAATTCCGAGAAGGTAAAAAAGCCACGCCAACACAATTTGATCCCAAAGAACACCCCTGCCCCCAGTAAAATCAGGTGGAAAAATCCGTAAAGCAAAACCGCCAACTCATTCCCGCTCCTTAAAATTAATCCCCCAAAGCCCCACACCCCAACCAGATTAAAGATCATATGTAGAGCAATAACATATTTAAGGGACCCGGTTTTGATCATGATGACCCCCAGCACCAAACCAACCACGATGGTATACGTACTCTGCACCAGGTCCATATGAAAAAGGCCAAAGGCAACGGCGGTCCACACTACATAGAGCCGCGGATCATACCCCCCTAGCTTACGGTAAGGCAGATAGCGGAAGACATATTCCTCCATGATTGGCGCCACAATTACTACAATGATAAATAACGGCCACGGACTCTCATCGGAAGCCAGGACGGAATCCACCTTGGTCTGGGGCGCCTGACCCATCACACCATTCATCACCATGGCAACGATCCCTGCTGCAGCAAACAAGACCGCCAGTAACGCCGCCAATTCTCCCAACCCAAGCTTCTCGTGGGCCGCTGCGTTGGGTGGATGATCCGGGATGGGTCGCACCAGGTACAGCATCAGCGGCAATCCCACCAAATACATGGCGCCATAAGTAATATATACCTGTCCGCTCATGGTGCCCAGCCAGCCCTCGCCAAAACCCATTAGCACCGCTATAAGGTTAAATAAGAAACTTGCTGCTACCTGAGACAGTAAAAGAACTATCAGCCCCAACGCTAGTCTCCGAAAAGGGGCTCGATTGTCTAGCAACCTGCCGTTGCCAGGGTGTGGCAAATTTTGTTGTGTCCCCTCTCCCAAGGAACCCCCTCCACTTTTTGCTTATTTTTCTGATTCCCTCAATTCAAAAATGAAATATGTTAATATATCCAACCATTGGTGAGATTTCCTCTGTCTTCCTGTTTACTAAGAGTTCATATGAGATCTTTGTTCTGTTCCTGATGATCTATACCAAAGGTCTCCACCCTGCCCACCATGCGGTAGACAGCGCAGGGGCGTCCCCCCGTGTCATAGCGGGTTTTGCTCTCCGCCTCCCAATTATCTAAAAGATAATTCAGGTACCGTCTGGTGGTCACCATGGAGAGTCCTGCCCTGGCTGCAATTGCCTCACAGGTGCCCTCCTCCAGCTCATACAATTCCCTGCGAATCAGCTCCATGGTCTTATCCTGAAGCCCCTTGGGTAGGGGTGGTTTTGCAGCGGCAGGGCCAGACAAAATCCAATCAATCTCCGCCTGACTCACCCGTGTCTGTCCCTCCAGCGCAAGGCGTTTTTGGCAAAAGGTATCCAGCGCCTGCTGAAAACGCTGCGCTGTAAAGGGTTTTACCAGATAGTCCACAACTCCCATTTTCAGCAAATCGCCAAGGGTTTGAGTATCGTGGGCCGCAGTTACCACTATCACGTCCACCCCGGATCCCGCTCCTCGAAGCTGCCACAACAGCTCCGGCCCAGTGAGAACCGGCATATATACATCCATGATCACAAGATCCACTGGATTTGCCAAAAGCCACGGCAAAGCTGTTTTCCCCGAAGAAAAATCCTTCATCACCTGAAAACGCTTATCTCGAGAGGTAAAACTCCTGTTAAGCATAGAAACCATGTGGTCGTCTTCCACAATTGCCACCTTAAACATAGCTGCTCTCCTTCCCGGGGCCGCGGCGGAAGGTTATATAGAAGCGGGTACCCATCCCCACA
The DNA here is from genome assembly GCA_017861415.1 of Bacillota bacterium. Taxonomy (GTDB): domain Bacteria; phylum Bacillota; class Clostridia; order Oscillospirales; family Oscillospiraceae; genus Evtepia. The sequence continues at coordinate 29 of JAGFXS010000014.1, read as the reverse complement.
TCCGACTCCACACGGATCTCGCCCTGATA
>JAGFXS010000013.1 GCA_017861415.1 Bacillota bacterium | reverse complement strand
AGCAGAAAAATTGCCAACGCGGTGATCGCCTGCTTCCCCGAGGATGCATACAAGGTCACTGTTCTATCGTTAGACCAGCTTCCTCTCTTTAATCAGGATTATGAGGCTCCCGGTCAAACCCCTGAGAGCTGGCTCTCTTATCGTCAGCTTGGCAAAGAGCTGGATGGGTTCCTTATGGTCACCCCGGAGTATAACCGTTCTGTGACGCCGGTTCTGAAAAATGCCATTGATATCGGTTCTCGCCCCCCTCGGGAGAATTTCTGGGACCGTTTGCCGGGTGCCATTATCAGCGTTTCTCCGGGCAGTTTGGGCGGCTTCGGCGGTCAACAGCATCTGCGCCAGTCCCTCGCCTGCCTTGGTGCTTATGTGATGCCCAATCCCGAAACCTATATTGGAGGAGTCATCAAGCTCCTGGATCAGGACGGTAACGTGCAGGATCCTAAAACCCAGGCGTTTCTGGAAACTGTGGCCAAGGCCGTTCTGGCCTGGATTGATCGTTTCCAAAAATAATATTCTAGCGAACATCCAACTACCGGAGCCTCCATACGGGACGGCTCCGGTTTTTTCCTGTTGCAACGGTGAAAAGATACCCTTCAAATTATTGCACATTTCTTTTTTCATGGTATAATAAATGCTGTATGTTGAAATTTAAGCAGAATTTTGGGAGGCAACTTGATTACTGTAACTGATTTGAGCTTAAGCTTTGCCGGTACAAAGCTTTTTGATCATGTAAATTTGAAATTTTTACCGGGAAACTGCTACGGCATTATCGGCGCAAATGGCGCTGGGAAATCCACCTTTCTGAAGATTTTGTCCGGGGAGCTGGAATCCACCACCGGCGAGGTATCCATCGCCAAAAACGTGCGCATGTCAGTACTGAAGCAGGACCATTACGCTTATGATGCCTTTAATGTTCTGGATACGGTGATTCAGGGTAATCCTCGCCTTTACCAGATCATACAGGAAAAGGAGGCGCTCTACGCCAAGGAGGACTTCTCCGAGGCAGACGGTATTCTGGTGTCAGAGCTGGAGGGAGAGTTTTCTGAGCTGGATGGCTGGGATGCGGAAACGGAAGCCGCCAAGCTCCTCCAGGGCCTCGGCCTTGATGTGGACATCCTCTACGCTTCCATGGAGAGCCTGTCCGGTAAGGAAAAGGTGAAAGTGCTTTTGGCCCAGGCCCTCTTCGGTAAGCCTGAGATCATTCTTCTAGACGAGCCCACCAATAGCCTCGATATCAGATCCATCACCTGGCTGGAGGACTTTCTCCTGGATTACGAGGGCACCGTCATCGTGGTGTCCCATGACCGCCACTTCCTCAATACCGTCTGCACCCACACCGTAGACATAGACTATACCAGCATCCGTCTCTATACTGGCAACTACGATTTCTGGTATGAGTCCAGTATGCTCATCCAGCGCATTATGCGGGATCAGAATCGGAAGCGGGAGGACAAGATCAAAGAATTGGAGACCTTTGTCGCCCGATTCTCTGCCAACAAGTCTAAGTCCAAGCAGGCTACCTCCCGGAAAAAGCTGCTGGATAAGCTGGCCATTGATGAGCTGCCCGCCTCCTCCCGCCGCTACCCCTATGTGGGCTTCCAGATGGATCGGGAGCCGGGCAAGGAAATCCTCTCAGTCGAGGATCTCTCCCAGGCTGTGGACGGCGTGAAGGTATTTGACAAGCTCTCTTTCCGCCTAAACAAAGGGGACAAGGTCGCCTTTGTGGGTGAACATGATATTGCCAACACGGCCTTGTTCCGCATCCTCGTGGAGGAAGCTAAAGCCCAGGAAGGGGATTTCCGTTGGGGTGTCAGCACGTCTTTTTCCTACTTCCCTGCCGACAATACCGAGTATTTTGAGGGCAGCGATCTGAACATCCTCCAATGGCTGGGTCAGTACGCGGAAGATCAGATGGAAAGCTATCTGCGTGGCTTTTTGGGCCGGATGCTCTTCTCTGGTGACGATGTCTTTAAGCCCGTGCGCGTCCTCTCCGGCGGAGAGAGGGTGCGGTGCATGCTGGCAAGAATGATGATGCGCGGCTCCAATGTCCTCATTCTGGACCAACCCACCAACCATCTGGATCTTGAATCCATCACCGCCCTGAACAATGGGCTGGCCGACTTTAAGGGAATTGTCCTGTTTGCCTCCCATGACCATCAATTTATTCAGACCATCGCAAACCGCATTATTGAGCTGAAGCCAGATGGCGTGGCGGACCGTAAAACCACCTACGATGAATACCTGACCCTTGCCGATTAATACGGTGAACGGTAAGCTGCAAATGCCATTAGCATAGTTTTATTAAGAAAGAACACCTTCCACATCAAGGTGTGGAAGGTGTTCTTTCCTTTGCATGAAGTTGCAGGAGGCTTTGCACGTTCTCGCCTGAACCACAGGGATAAGCCAGACCAAAGCCGTATACAATAGGTCTGCCAATCAATTAAAAATGGGAGGGTGTGTCTATGTTTGCTCAGAAATACGAGGCTCTTTTAAAAATTGTAGAAGTAGGGAACATCACCAGAGCAGCCGCTGAGCTGGGCTATTCCCAATCCGCCATTAGCCATGTGGTCTCCACTCTAGAAAGCGAATGGAATGTCAAGCTCTTACATCGGGACCGCCAAGGGGTGCGCCTGACCAGTGAGGGTGAGGCGCTTATGCCGGGAGTCCGGCGAGTGGTGAAAGAAAACCGCGTCCTTCTTAAACAGATTGCAGAAATGCAGCGATTGGAACGGGGCATCATACATGTGGGCGCCTTCCCCAGCGCCTTAAATAACCTGATTCCCCAGCTCACAGCTTCCTTCTCAGAGCGTTATCCCAAAATCCAATTCAAATTCCGTCATGGTGGCTATCACGACATAGAGAAACTCATCGCGGACGGCCAACTGGACTGTGGCTTTGTCCAAATCCCCACAACGGTTCCCATCGAAACTATCCCTTTGTTCGAGGAGCGCATCCTCGCCATTTTCCCCCAGGGGACCCGCCCGGAGCAGAAGCGCTTTCCCATCTCTGATCTGGCCCAGGAAACCTTCATCATGGTCAAGGACATTGACTATGAACTGGCTGATGTCCTCAGCGATCACAGGGTTGCCGCCAACCAGAAGTTCTACTCCGACTATGACTACTCCATCATCCCCATGGTGGCCAACGGCTTGGGCATGTGTATTCTTCCTGAACTTCTGCTGGCAAATACCCCTTACCAGTTGGAGATTAAGGAACTGGATCCCCCCTCCTTCCGCACTGTGGGCATTGGATTTAATAAGAACTCTCTTTCCCTGGCCACCCAGACCTTTATCGATCATGTGAAGGATTGTTTTTCAAATGATCTGCCATAAAACAGGAGCACGCAGTGGCGGTCGCCACTGCGTGCTTTCTGTAACGTAGGTTATTTTTACGCCTCGGGAGCAGGCTCGTTCAGGTAAAGGCCCATTAGAATGATGGAGCCATAGCCGAAAATACTCGTACCACAACCGACGGTAAGACCACCGTTGATGGGCAGCAGGCTGGGAGCCAACATGGCTGTAGCACCACAAACAATCGTGACCAGACCAATGAGGAACAATACAATACCAAGCTTTTTCATTCGTGTCATCTCCTATTCTCATAAGGGTTCTCATTCTCAACATCTACAGGATACGACACAAAAAGTCGTTTGTAAAACGCATAATTTCTATGCTTTCCATTCATTTTTTCGATTGATTAAACAAGAGGAAGCCTTGTATTTAAGTGCTTTGCACTTCCACTTCCGTCATATACACTCGAAGATCATATGGTAAAGGGATAGGTTTGCAGCCCGTGCTCACTACAATATAAAAACAGCTTTCCACCGCGTTTGGTGATAGGTAGACGGAAGGCTGCACTTTGCTCCGGATAGAGCCGTTGCAGCAGCACCCTGTCGTCATGGACGTAGGCAGCAAATACAATATAATGCCCTTTTTCCATGGGGTGATCCAGGGTGATATAGAAATCAAGATCCACCTCTTCCACCTTCACCCGGTGTTCTTCGGTGTACGCCTTCCCCACCAGAGGGCTCAGTTTTCTGCCGCAGCAGGATATGGCGGACTCTCCCGTACTCACCAGAAGGTTACCGCACACATGGCAGACATAAAAACGGGCACGATTCATTTTTCCCACATCCGGCCTGTTAGGGCGAAGCTCGCCCTGCAGCATCTTCAGAATGTCCGCCCCCAGAACGTTTGAGAGACCATTCCACAGAGAGGCATCCGGGCATCCCAGTCCGCATTCCCATTTGGAGACGGTTTTGTTGCTGATCCCCAGTTGATCTGCAACCTGCTGCTGGGTCATCCCCTTTTCCTTTCGCAGCTGTACAATCAGCCGGCCTACCTTTGCACAGTCCATGACAATCATCTCCTTTCTATTTCCTGACGCTGTAGATTTTTTTGGCCCGCGGATCCGCGGCTAGGCACTCCTCCAGCAGCTTCTCTAAATCCCCGGTATGATCCTCCAGAGGATCCTCGTAGTCCAGGGTTTTGACAACCGCCTCCTCAAAGCCCTCTTTCCCATAGCGGTTCCACCGATCCTGAAGCACTTTGTCCAAATGGAATTTGGACTCCAGCCTTACGCGGATACCGTTGAAGCCCGCTCTAATATCCTTGGAGATTCCCAAGAAATTTTCCCCTGTCTCTTTGCAGCGAAAGGCAATCACACCCATCTCGGGGCGGCGATTTTTATATTCCTCCAGCAACTGCTTTCTGCGATTTATATCCATGATAGTCACCTCATCCTCCATTCTACCCCTCTTTGTCTACGGTTGCAATCCACGTTCCGTAGACAAAGGCATACGCTAAAAATTGCGCAAGGTCCCAAAGGTTTTACATTTTGCAGCAGTCTCTTTTGCCGACGCTTTTTTCATTGAAAGAGTATTAATTTCCAGCTATAATATAAGAAACTGACACATTCTGCTGAAATAAAAGAATCAGGGTGGCAGAAGTCAGGAGGAGCGAGAAATGGGTACAATTTCGAGGGATCAGCTGGCGCGGCTGCGCCATGAATACCGGCAGTGGCTGCGGGTGCGCCATTCTACATGGGAGGAGAGCACCATCGTTTCCTGCGATTCCGATTCTTTCTATGCCTTTCGCAACGGTATCGGAATTGACTTCTGGTCCTGCTTGGAAAGCCGGGAAACTCTTCTGTCCATGCATCAAGCCCTGGCAGAAGCTGCGCGGCATAGCGGTCATCCTGACCCAGAAGGGTTTGCGGCTCCCTATTGGAGGGCCATGGAGGAATTTGCGGACTTTCTGGACGAAATTTATCCAACTCTGGCCCGTGAATGGAGCGGACGTTCTCTCAGCGAAGTCACCCTGCGCACCGAATTTCAGGATTGGATGAAAAAGCAGAGAAAGCGCGACGGAAAACCGTACAGCGTCAACACCATTACCGCTTATGTGGCTGCCCTGAAAAACGCTACAGCGAAGCTCAAACTGGGGGTAGAGACCTGCAGTAACCTGTTTTGCTACACTACTCCATCGGAATTTGAAGTCGCCCGTCGAATCATCGCTGCCTCTCCCCGCTATACTGAAATTGATCGCAGCGCCGGGAATAACGCCTATTCCAGCAGCATCGCCCTCTATGCTAAATTTTTGTCGGAATACGAGGCAGCTGCCTGCTGGATCTTTCAGGGCAATCCCAAACATTATGATTTTGAAGGCACTCTCGTCCAGGACTCCAAAATTACTTGGGCGGTAAACCAATCCCGCAGGAAGGTCAAAAAGGGAGATACCGTTTACATCTGGCTCTCCGGAGAGCAGGGTGGCATTTTGGCCGCGGGAGAAATACTCTGTGATCCCCAGCTGCGGGACCCCACAGCCCAAATGGGGGCGCAATATCAGGGTAGCACACCGAAATCCTCCCCCTATTGGGCGGTGGATATTCACATTCACCGCCGGCTAGAAGCTACAATTCCCCGACAGCTCTTTTTGAGCGATGAACGCACCAGACGGATGGGAGTTCTGACCTTCCCAGGTGCCACCAATTTTGGCATAACCAGAGAGCAAGCCGGGGTAATCGAGAGTGTCTTCTCCGGCAGCTACCACCGGGTTCCCGCCTCCGCCGACGTACCGGAGCTCATCAGCGGCGTCCGCTACTGGCTGTACGCACCGGGGGAGGGCGCGCGATTCTGGGAGGAATTCCTACAGCTGGGCCTGATGGGGGTCGGCTGGGACGCCTTGGGGAATTTCTCCGGGTATTCTTCCAAGTCGTCGGTGCGAGAGGCTGTAAACCAGTTCTGGGCCGACGGAAAAGACCACCGTAACGACACCTTGTCCGTCTGGCAGTTCCGCTCGGTATTGAAACCGGGAGACATCGTATACGCCAAGCAAGGGCTTACTGGATTGATAGCACGTGGTATTATCGCGGGAGAATATGCCTACGACCCAACACGACCGGAATATAAAAGCATCCGACGGGTAGACTGGACTCACGTGAAAAAACTAGCATATCCGCCGCGGCTCAATTCCTATCGGGGAACATTGGCAGAGATCAGCCGTTACTCCGACGTGATCCAGCTTTTAGAGGAATCTTTTGGCGCCTCCGGTGAGGAGATCCAACCCCTGCAGGAATATCTGCCCTACACCAGAGAAGATTTTCTCCGCGAGGTTTACCTAAGTCCGGCCCAATATGACACGCTGTCCGGTCTGCTCCTGCGAAAGAAAAACCTTATCCTTCAGGGGCCGCCAGGAGTCGGTAAGACTTATGCGGCAACCCGACTTTGCTATTCCATCATGGGAGAGCGGGATAGCACCCGAGTACAAACGGTACAGTTCCACCAGAGCTATAGCTACGAGGACTTCGTTATGGGATACCGCCCCTCCAAAGATGGGTTTTCTCTGGAGGAAGGCCCCTTTTACCACTTTTGCAAGACAGCCCAGGCGGATCCCCATCACCCCTATTTTTTTATCATTGACGAAATTAATCGTGGAAACATTTCCAAGATTTTTGGAGAGCTAATGATGCTCATTGAGCAGGATAAGCGAGGGCAGGCTCATGCCATCCGACTTCTGTATACCCAGACGCCATTTTACGTCCCCGCCAATGTCCATATCATAGGCATGATGAATACGGCGGACCGTAGCCTGGCTTTTTTGGATTACGCCCTGCGCCGTAGATTTGCCTTTTTCGAGATGCCCCCCGCCTTTGATACAGAAGGTTTCTGCGCCCGGCAGTCTCAACTGCAAAACCAGCACTTTACACGATTGGTAGAGGCAGTCTGTGCACTTAACCAAGCCATCCTGGAGGATCCCTCACTGGGGACAGGATTTCGCATTGGACACAGTTACTTCTGCACCTCGGAATCGATTAGCCAGCGGTGGCTTTCGGACCTAGTGGAGTTTGAACTTCTTCCCCTGCTGACTGAATACTGGTTTGACGAACCCGCCAAGGTAGAGCATTGGTCTCAGCGGCTGCGAGGAGCGCTACATGGCTGAGATCAAGATCCAGAACTTGTACTACATGCTCTCTTACGCCTTTCACGCCCTGCGGGAGGATGGCATTACCCAAATAAGCCCCGAAGACTTCGACCATATCCACGACCTCCTCTCCGCTATCCTTGCCCATGGAATCTCACAACAGCTCAGGCGCGGCCTTCACCGTGATTATGTCCATCAGGAGCAAGCGCTGTCTAGCCTGCGGGGTCAGCTTCTCCTGAGCGAATCCTTGAAGCGTCAAACTCAAATCCGCAGAAGGCTTGTCTGTTGCTACGATGAATTTACAGAGGATACCCCACATAATCGAATTCTTAAATGCACCATGGCCCTTCTTCTGCACCAAGGAGAGTTAAATCCAAAGTTCAGGGAGGCACTGCGCAAGCTACTCCCTTACTTTACTCATGTTAAGGATATCTCTCCCTCCTTGGTCCGGTTTGACACCCTGCAGTATCACCGCAGCAATGCCTCCTACCGCTTGTTGATGGGCGTCTGTTGGCTGGTCCTAGAGGGCTTACTACTTACCACGAAAGAAGGTACACATCAGCTGGTCTCCTGGGTGCAAGACGAGCCCATGCACCGCTTATATGAGCGATTCCTCCTCTCCTATTATCAGCGCCACCATAGTCGTTTAACCCCGAAAAGATCCTATATCAACTGGGATTTGGAAGAAAACACGGCAAGTTCCCATCTTCCCCTCATGGCCACCGATGTCATACTGCAGAATTGGGACAAAATCCTCATTATTGAAGCCAAGTATTACAGCCGTACCATGGCCATACATTATGATAAATATCAATACCATGCATCCAACCTTTACCAGATTTATACCTATGTTAAAAATATGGATCGGGCCAAAGGTGGCAATGTCTCCGGTGTTCTACTCTACGCAAAAACCGAGGAAGCCCTGGTGCCGGACGACATGTTCTCCATGAACGGCAATATCATTCGGCTCTTGACTCTGGACTTAAACTGCCCCTGGCGTGAGATCACCCGCCAGCTGGACGGCCTCGCCGCCACGCTGGATGAGCCCCTTTCCAAGCCATAGCCTTACCACCCATTCAGCTAATTTACGAGAACAGGGAGAACCGCCATGGAACACTTACAAAAAATCGCCGTGCTCATTGACGCGGACAATACACAGCTTTCCAAATTGGAGGCCATGCTTCGAGAAATTTCCACCTATGGCCGCATTGTCGTAAAGCGGGCCTATGGAAACTGGAAAAAGGAAACCCTCAAGCGCTGGGAGGACGAGCTCAAGCGCCTTGCCATTAAGGCTGAGCAGCAGTTTGACTATGTAGTGGGCAAAAACGCAACAGACATGGCCATGGTCATTGGTGCCGTGGATCTGCTCCACACCGGCATTTATGATGCCTTTGTTCTGGTGTCCAGCGACAGCGATTACACCCCCTTGGCCATCCGGCTTCACGAATCAGGCGTCCATGTCATCGGCGTGGGCGAAAATAAAACCCCCGAAGCCTTCCGCAACTCCTGCGATGACTTTATCTTTCTGGAAAACCTCTCCGGCACCGCGGCAAAGGCCAAGAAAGCCGAGGAGTATCCATCCCTTTCCTTTGTTTCTCAGGAGTCAAAAGATTTGTCACCTACCCTTCCCGAAGTAGAAGAGATCCACGATCTTCTCGCCTTAGCCTGCGAGAAATATCAGGACGCCGACGGCTACGCCTACGTCAGCTCCGCCGGTGACTTTATCAAGCGGGCAAAACCCGATTTTGACTCCCGTACCTATGGCTACGCCAAGCTTACTGATTTGCTGGCTGCCTACCCAAAGCGGTACAAGATGAAGCGTTCTCCCGGGAAGGGCACCACCATCGCTTACAAGTGCATTCCTTAGCCTCTTGCCCCTTCACTCCTGCAAAGTGATAACACCTTACAACATCTAAAGAAAAAAGCGATGGAGTGATAAACTCCATCGCTTTTTTCTTTATGCTACACTGCTTTCCTTATAGATCGCAGGCCACCAAATCTTCAAAGGTCTGACGGCGAACCGCCAAATAATCCTTCCCTTCTCTGACCATCACCACCGCCGGGCGGCAAATCCGGTTGTAGTTCATGGACATGGCGAAGTTGTAGGCGCCCGTGGTGAGGACCGCTATGATATCCCCCCTCTTGGGTTCCGGTAGCTGGATGTTCTCCTGAATCAGATCACCGCTCTCGCAGCAGCGGCCGGCCACGGTGCAGGTAAAGTCCGCGGAATCGTTCATCCGGTTGGCCATGAGTACGGTGTAGTTAGATTGATAGAGAGCGTAGCGGGGGTTGTCGGTCATGCCGCCGTCCACCGTCACATAGCTGCGGTAACCTTGAATGGGCTTTACACCACCAGCGGTATAGAGGGTAAGACCGGCGTCTGCCACGATACTGCGCCCCGGCTCCATAAGGATAGTGGGCTGGGGATAGTTCGTTGCGGCACAGCCATCCTGCAGATATCTAGCCAAAAGCTGAATATTCCCGGGAATATCCACCTGCGGATCACTTTCCACGTAGCGAACGCCAAAGCCGCCGCCCAGGTTGAAGACACGGGCCACAAACCCCAGCTGTTCCCGCACCTGGTTGGAAAAGCCCAGGATAATGTCCACGGCATCGCAAAAGGGCTTTACATTGAAAATCTGAGATCCAATATGGCTGTGAAATCCCCATACGTCTAGATTGGTCTTTTCCAGCGCGGTCTTTACAAACTCCATGGCCTGACCTGTCTCAATGGGGTTACCAAACTGACAGTCAATGCGACCGGTGTTAATAGCCTTTAAGGTGTGAGAATCAATGCCCGGGGTAACCCTCAGGAGCACCTTCTGTACAACGCCCTTTTCTCCGGCGTAGGCATCCAGAACGCTCAGCTCGTTGTAATTGTCCACGATGAAGTAGCCCACGCCGCAGTCCACACCATAGCGAATATCCTCATCAGTCTTGTTGTTGCCGTGAAAATACAGGCGCTCGGGGGGGAAGCCTGCGGCCATGGCAGTGTAGAGTTCTCCGGGGGAGACCACGTCCGCTGAGAGGCCCTCCTCCTCCAGAATCCGGTACATGCCCTTGAAGCACAGGGCCTTCCCCGCGAAGAGAGGTATCGAGCCCTCTCCAAACTGCTCTTTCATGTTTTCAATGTATACCCGACAATTCTTCCGCACCTTGTCTTCATCCATGACATAAAGAGGGGTGCCGTACTTTTCGGCCAGATAGGTGGTGTCCACGCCGCCGACAGTCAAATGTCCCTGTTCGTTCACTCCCAAATGATTATATATCATAGCGATTCTCCTAGTTAAATGTTAGTCTTTCTCTATCTAATTCACAGGTGTTTTCTTACAACATAGTGGCCCGAAGCTCCTCTCCACTGAGAGGGGAAAGACTAGCCGGGGGAAGGTCGAACATGGTCTTACAGCCGGTCTGCCCTTGCTGGGCCAAACGGAAGGCTGCCCGTGCCGCTGCCACCAGCACGCTGGCGGTAAATTCCGGGTTGGAGCCTAAGGTCAGCTGGTACTCAATGGTGTGCTGGGTACTTCCGTCCCAGCCGGTTCTGCCACTGCGGATGACGCTGCCGCCATGGGGAATTCCGCTGTGATCTCGATTCATCTCCTCCTGGGAGATAAAGATCACGGTGGTATCATAATCTGAGAAATAGTTGGGCATAGTCTTGATGGTCTCCTCGATGGCGGCCAAATCCGCGCCCTGGGCTGCCACCACAAAGCACTCTCTAGTGTGCTTTTCTCTGGTGGTCAGGGTGGGATTCTCCCCTGCCCGCACCCGCCGGACCGCATCTTCCACCGGCACTGTATACTGCCGGGCATCCAGCACCCCCGGAATACGGCGTACCGCGTCAGAATGGCCTTGACTGACGCCCTTGCCCCAGAAGGTATAATCCACACCATTGGACAGAATGGCATTGGCATACAGGCGATTCAGCGAGAACATGCCCGGATCCCAGCCCACGGAAATCACCGCCACCTTGCCTGCCGCCTTGGCTGCGGCATCTACTACCGCAAAATGTGCGGGAATATTCGCATGGGTGTCAAAGCTGTCGATCACATGGAACTTTGCGGCAACCTCTGGTGTCATTTCCGGCAGATCTGTTGCACTGCCGCCACAGAGGATCATAACGTCGATCTCATCCGTCATCTTTCCCATATCGGTATAGGGCAGTACAGGCACGCCCTGGGTCCGAATGGATACACCTTGGGGATCACGCCTTGTAAATACGGCCACAAGTTCCATATCTGCGTTGCTACGTATGGCACTCTCTACCCCCCGTCCCAAATTTCCATAGCCTACAATTCCAATTCTCATGTCATCTACACTCCTTTATCCGTTTCCAATATGTCACACCGCGATAACCACGGCATCACGCTCTTACTCTTGCTCTTCCAGCAAATGCTCCATCCGGTAGAGCCCCTTGGGCTTCCCCATCAGGAACGTAGCCGCCGCCACTGCTCCCTCCGCAAATAGTGCCCTGTCATGGGCCTCATGCTTGAGGGTTATGGTCTGGGTGTCTGTGGAGAAGATTACCTCGTGCTCCCCAACTATGTTGCCCATCCGCAGGGAATGGATTCCTATCTCCATAGGGGTACGCTTGTGGATCCCCTGCCGCCCGTGGACATAGACAGCTCCCTCTCTCTCGGACTTTACCGCATCAGCCAATAGCAGGGCCGTACCACTGGGGGCGTCAAGCTTCCGGTTGTGGTGTTTTTCTACGATCTCTACGTCGCAGCCACGGAAGATAGCGGCTGCCTGCCGCACCAGGCGGGTCAGCAGGGCAACGCCTACGGACATATTCGCTGAATGAAAAATAGGAATCCGCTCTGCTCCTTGGGCCACCCGCTCCAGCTCTTCTGGGGTATGTCCCGTGGTAGCAATGACGGCGGGAATCCCCCGTGCTTCACAATAACCCATGATCTCCCCTATGGCGCCGTGGTAGGAGAAATCCACCAGCACATCCGCTGGTCCTGCAAAGTCGGAAAGACGCTGATACATCCCCTCTCCACCCTCACGGTCTACGGCAGCGGCGAGCACCAGCTCATTTTCCTCCTCCACCAGTCGCAGAACCTCACGGCCCATGCGACCCCCAGCACCGCAAACGATCATACGTATCTCTTTCACACCTTCAACCCCTGTTCTCTCATGGCACGCAGTAATCGTTGATAATTCGCCTCCTCAATGGGAGTCAGCGGCAGTCGGAAAAAGTTCTCACAGAAGCCCAAGGCCGACATTGCTGCCTTTACAGGGATGGGATTCACCTCACAGAACAGGGCTTCAATCAGCTCGTAATAATCACACTGCAGCTGGGCAGCACCTACTATGTCTCCGGCAAAGAAACGGTTGCAAATCTCCCTAGTTTGGGCAGGGATCACATTGGACAGCACAGAGATGCAGCCGATACCGCCCATAGCCAGCAGGGGAACGATCTGGTCATCATTTCCGGAGTAGAGATCCAGCTTACCCCGGACCCTGGCCATGGTTTCCACAATCTTGGACAGGTTTCCATTAGCCTCCTTGATGGCCACGATGTTCTCGTGATCTGCCAAGGCTTCGTAAGTAGCAGGCTCAATATTGACACCGGTGCGGGATGGTACATTATAAAGGATAACCGGCTTGGTGCTGGCATCTGCAATGGTGTTATACATTTTAATCAGGCCTTTTTGCGTAGCTTTGTTATAGTAGGGTGTCACCACCAATACCGCGTCCGCTCCGTCCCGGCAGGCACTTTTGGTGAGCTCCAGTGCGTAGTCCGTCTCGTTACTGCCGGTGCCGGCGATAACAGGCACTTTTCCGTTTACTCGCTCCACAGAGTAGCCGATCACCCGGCGGTGCTCCTCATCTGTGAGAGTGGAAGCCTCTCCGGTGGTACCACAAATCACCAGCCCGTCAATCCCCTGTTCGATCTGCCAATCGATGAGGCGGCCCAGCTTCTCATAGTCCACACCCCGTTCATCAATGGGAGTCACCAACGCCGTGGCAATACCTCGAAAGACAGTCTTCTTCATGACCATAATCTCCTTTTCAAATTATGATTCCTCGAATGCATAAAAAATAAGCACCCGATACGGAATCGGCTGCTTGTACGTACCTTGCCCTAAAAGATACCACGAAAGAGACCTCTCCTCTTCGGGTATGGCAAAAGCTCGTATCAAGGATAGCCCTCCGCAAATTTCTCTGCGACAGTCAGGCGAATCTTATTTCGCCTGCCCAGTTCAACCTCCCCTGCAGTGGAAGCTGCCTTCGGCGCCAGCACCTTTCGCCGGTTCGCCCTGCAGGGCTCAAATTCCGGGTACTCTTTGCGAAGCGCGTCCTCTATCACAATGTATGCTAAATATCTTATTCTATTTTTCTTTTTCTGTCAATATCCTATATTCTATCGAACTGTATAAAAATCTGCATTATTCGTGCTCTTCTTCCAGTGTTCTCTACAATTGCTCTCCAGTTTACTTTGCCAACAAAATACAGAAATCATTAGGCATCTCAGAAAATTTTTCAAAATTATCTTGATATTTGATTATTTTTTGGTAACGTGTATACTATAATTTTATTTTAATAATTGGAGAAATTTATGTCGGCTTCAGCACTAAAGATAGTTGCCTTGCTGGCGATGACCGTTGACCACATCGGTCTAGTTCTGATTTCTTCGCCCGAGTGGCAATTTGGTTTTCGCGCATTTGGCAGAATCGCAATGCCACTGTTTTGCTTTTTCATTGCGCAAGGCTATCACCACACATCAAGTAAAATACGCTACTTCTTAAGATTATCTGGCTTTGCATTGTTGCTGGAGTGTTTCCTATTCATTTATTTTTTACTCAGTGGCAACAATTACCTTTTCAGCGTCAACATCTTTTTGACGCTTTCCACGGGCCTGGGGTGTTTAATGCTGATCAAATCCAAAGATCCGCTGCTGCTTACCCTGGGCATTGTACTGGCCCTTGCAGTCTCTTATACAAATTTTGACTATGGCCTGTACGGCATAGCAATCATTCTGCTTTTTGGTTTGTCAAACAGCTTCCCGGTATATGTTGTAGGGCTGGCTGCGATTAACCTTGTCTTTCTTCACATACTCCCAACTATCTCAGTTGGTATGGATAACTTTTTAAGTTCACAATGGTTTTCTATGTTTGCTCTTTTGGGCATATTATTTTACAACGGACTGCCTGGAAAACAAAATAAAACCTTTTTCTATCTATATTATCCCTTGCATTTAATAGTGATTGTTGCGATCAGAGATATTTTTTACTAATCCCAGTTCTACGAAACTGTCTGAGACGACCGGTCGGTGTTTCCGCTGGCCGTCTTTTACACTTATCAGGTCTGTAGTTCGAACTGGATCAGTCCTTTAAGTTGCTCTTGGCTTCGGAACAGGGAAAACCCCCTTAGCGTATACTAAGGGGGTCCTACGATTTATCAGCTGCAGCTATTGCAGCTGTTAGGCCAGTTATTGCTACAACTGATACCACAATTTGTATTGCAAGTGTTATTGCAGGTGTTATTGCAGCTATTGTCACAACTCTGATTGCAGCTGTTACTACAAACATTGGTACCATTATTGCAACTATTGCAAGTACTGTTGGAAAAACAACTTCCGCTTCCAAGACAGCCCATAGCATACCCTCCTTTCGTCAGTTAAGTATCCTATGATTGGGGCTGCCGTATAGCATCATATGCTAAACTATTTAGCAACGTGCTCTACTATAGACA
>JAGFXS010000152.1 GCA_017861415.1 Bacillota bacterium | reverse complement strand
GGCCTCCCAGCAACACGATTCTCCAACGCCAAGGCCATAGCTTTGAGGGCACGCTCCTCCCATTGGTAATAGGTCTTGCGTGACACTCCCAGTGCCTGGGCTCCCTGCTTTGCCGTCAGCGCTCCGCTGCGCACCCGGAGAATCACTAACGCCCGCTCTCGCGCAAGCTCCTGCTCCTTGTCCCTCGTGCGCCGTCCTCCTCTCTTCTCCATCCCCAGCCTCCCTGAAGAGTGTCAGACCTTCTTGTCTTCTGCCGCCTCCCTCAGGTCCCCTTGCTTGGTTGCCGGCATCCCCTGCAGTCGCGCCAAACGCCGCTCCAACTCCTTCATCGCTCCTCCCTTGCTCGTGCGCTCCAATAATAGCGCAAGACGCGAGTTCAATGCCACTGCCTTGTCCACCGCAACCCGAGGCTGTAACGCCAGAAGCATTCCCTCCATTGCTCTCTCCTGCCATTGGTTCAATATGCTCCAGGCGACCCCCAACTCCCGGCAAACTTCTCCCGGTTTGCGCTTCTCCGTCCATACCGATAACACCGCCCGGCACTTCTCCTTCGCTGTATGCCCCGAACCCTTCCGTCCTTTCTTCTCCTCCAGCCCTGGCTTCTCCACTTTCAGCTTCTCTGCGTTTTCCATCTTCCTCCCCCCTTTCATCCCGCCCCCCTGCTTGAGCACCAACGTCATAAACCATCTCCTGCTTTCCGCCACCTTCCTCGTCATCCACCATTAAACGCAGTTTCCCCTTCTCCGCCCGTAACACCACGGACTGACCTTCCATCCGACCTACCATGTAGAATGGCTCCCGTGGCTTCCCTCGCAACGCCATCTCCAACACATTCTCCGCGATCCCTCGCTCCATCGTCTTTCGCAACTCTCCCTGGATCTCAAAATACCGATCCGCAGGACACAGTCCCCCGATCCCCTGGTGCGGTCGCTTGTGGTTGTAATACTGCACCCATTGACGGACCCTCTCCTGCGCCTCCTCAAAACTCCCAAACTGCGCCCTAACCAAAAACTCCTCGTAGATCGTCTTCCAGAACCGCTCCACCTTCCCCAAAGTCATCGGATGATGCGGTCGCGATTTGATATGCTTCACCCGGTCCTTCCCCAGCTCCCGCTCAAAACGCGTCGATCCCCGCCAGCTCGTGTATTGCCGTCCCTGATCTGTCAGCATCTCCTTCGGGACTCCGTACTCCCCAACCGCCCGGCGATACACCTCCAGCACCTGGTCCGCCGTCTGACTCCGGTACAACCCCAATCCCACCACGTACCGGGAGTAATCATCGACAAACCCGATCAAATAGGCATACCGGCCCCCAAGACGAAACGTGAAGATGTCCGCCTGCCACATCTGATTCGGCGTCGAACGCTCAAAAAACCGGGGGCGGGTTATGTTGTGCCGGGGTTTCTTCTTGGAAGGAACAATCAACGACTCTTCTCGCAGCGTCCGTCGCACCGTCTCCGGGCTGGCACTGAGGAAGAATGCACGCTTTAAAAGATGGGATATCCGCTTGACACCAAAGAGGGGCTCACGCTTCTTGATCTCGATGATCTTCTTGCGTACCGGGCCGGGAAGCTTCCGCCCACTCCCCTTGGGCAAAATCCGGTTCCGTAAACCAACTTCTCCCCGCTCCTGATACGCCTTCACCCAACGACGAATAACATCTTTACTGGCTCCCACCTCCTTGCTCAATAAAGCTACCGGGAGCCCTTCTTCCAATCGCAACTTCACGCAACGAAGCTTGAACTCAAACCCATACCGCTTCCCATATCGACTTCCTTTCCTCTTGCTTTTCTGCTTAACTCCAACAACCTTCTCCATGGGTACACTCCTTTCTCCCATTTTGCTGAGAATGCGAGGCGGTCAGTTCAGTCCCGGAGGGGAATCACCTCCTCACCCTGGGAAATGGGCAAACCCAACTCTTCAATGGTTTCCTTGATATCCTCGATTATAGCGGAATGAATAATTGCTGGGGTGACGGAATAGACATGGTCATCGATAAAAATGCCTCTGGTCCAGGGCGCATAGCTTCCCTGATTATTGCCAGTATCATAAATTGGGAGTATTCCTAGCTCTTCAAATCCGTATTCCACAGACACCCGGTAGACATAAACACCGCTTAAGACATATTTGCCATAGGTATTAGGTGAAGGGCCATCAGGTACTTCGTAAAGATCAATAGGAAGGGCCAATAGATTGTGCTCCGCCCAAAAGGTGAAAGCCTTGTGGTTGTAGTTGGCCTCAGATTGAGTGCCCCGACCTCCGATGATGAGTTTATGCGACAGTTGGGGATTTCCAAATCGGGTAACGTCGAATATGCTAAGTTGCAAACCCTGAACCCAGGTGTTGATTCCATCAAAAACAGCATCTTTTCCTATGGTGATCAGATGGTTTTCTCCAAAGGGATGAATGTAATCGGAATAGCCGGGGACTTTCAGTTCTCCTATTACTTGGGGAGCCGCTGGATCGGATAGGTCCAGAGTAAACAGAGGATCTACATTGACAAAGGTAACCAGAAATCCTCGTTTTCCAATGAACCGCGCCGAATAGATCCGTTCCCCGAAAGCTAACTTCTCTATCTTTCCGATAACGTCTAGAGAGGCGCCGTTTGCCCGTAAGCAATAAATATTGTTGAAGATTTCATTCTGATTGTTAGCCCAGACATTCGTGGTGGTCGCCACGCGCAAAACATCTTCATATTCGCCCAAGGAAAACTGGTTCAAAATGGTTCCATTAACTCGGCCGCTAGCGACCGCTTTTACCGTATCACCCGTCAAATCGAATTTATAAAGTTCGGTCTGCTGTCTGGACAACGAGTCAACCGCCTCTTCATCGTTCCAGCGGTCGCTGAGGACAAACAACGCTTTTGCAGAAGTATAGATACTACTGGCAGTGGCTACCATGGCGACACTTTCGAGCGAACCACTCAATTGGTCTAGATCAAAGGTAGTGACGGTGCCGATCTCACCGCCGCCGTCTTCGTCAACCGGTTTGTAGAATTGTCGCGGTTCCACCAACGGCAAAATCTGCCCATTTTCCGATTTCGGATAGACCAGCCGATAGTAGGGTATCAAATCCTCTATGGTCAGCCCTTTGACACTCTCCTTATTATAATTGATTACCGCCGCCTTGTTTTTCACACCGGCATTATAAAAATATCTCATTGGCGGCATGGCAGGAAGGAATTGCTGTACGATATGCAGTTTGTTACCAATCCGACGGGAAGAGACCAGATAGCCCTCAACCTCAACCACTTTTATAAGGTTGGGCGTTGCGGGTTTAGAAATGTCATAAAAGGCCACGCCGACATTATTCTGATGCCAACCATAATTTTCATCCGTGTTCGGTTTTTCAAAAGGGGTATAACTGTTATACAGAGCCACCAGCACATTTTTGTACAGGTAAAGCTCATTGACATAGCCGTATTCTCTTAAATCAATAGAGGCCGCGGTTTGCATCGGTTCAGTAACTGCGACGATATGAATCATTTGGCCGGCCTGAAGGTAAAAAAAGCGTCCGTCGGTCTTGACGGTATCGGCTTCATCCACACCGAGTTCCTGGACATTGGTATTAGAGTATCTATCACTGCTAATATAGGCCCCGCTACCGCTGGGTGAGACGCTAAATTCATTCTGCGCCGGCATGATGTCCACCACCACATCCTTTAGCATACCATCATAGCACCGCACCCTTGTGGCATATTGGTCTTTTAAATAGGTCTCTAGTTCCTTGTAGCTGGTGAAGGTGCTTAAGCCGCTCTTGTTGACGCCACCGTTCATGCACTTGTCCATGTCTCGGATAAAGTTGGAGCTGCGCAAATTCTCCCGGTAACATTTCATATATCGCTTGAAATAGTCCTGCCGGGTCTCGGCCACTTTGGATGAACGGGGTGAATTTATGGATGAGGCGCTGATATGCCTTGTAATAACAATAGGACAGCGACAATTGTACCTCCAAGAACAATCTTCTTTTCTTGTGGCATAAAGTTCATCATGGCAGCTCCTATGGTGCTTGTGGTGCTTGGTTGATAAGATCTTCCGTTTTTCAGGGAAACGCAGCTAAAGCGCCCTTTCGCATCAAGCAAAATCAGACCCCTGGATTTTGACCTCGGGACGGATGGTTCCTCTCATAGTGGTGATCTGAACATCCGAGATGGCAAGGCGACTCTCTGGACAGTAGTTTTAGCCCGTATCTACTCCTCCAGGTTCCTCGTTTGTTCCGCATTCTTTAGTAAAGGTTCTCTTGGCTTCCACACGAAAGCCACTGTGCCACTACAAGGAGCAATCGTCAAGATATAATCTAGGCACTCCATGGGTACTCGATCGACTGCGTTAATGTAAACAAAGGATCCAAGTCGTTCTTAATTTCAAATCTGTGGGGACAATCGAAGCAATCCCAGTCCCACCATGATCCTTTGTTTGCATCATCCAGACATTCTCTGTAAAAAGGGCAAAAGACATTCCTATTGCCGTGTCTCCAAACAAGTTTGTAAACTGGCTCTAGAGAGGCTACTGCGAAAATCTAAAAGAATTTTGCTGTTTCCTGTGCTTAACCTCCAGGCGGAGAAAGACGCTTTTCAGCCCGTTTCGTTGTTCGAGACTGTCGGTTGTGAGTGCCCGCGTGTTGAACTGAGGTTGATCAGAGATGCGAGCCATTTCTCCAATTTTGACAAGCCTGAAGAAGTCGCTAGAGCCATCAACGAGTTCTTAGGCCGTTCAAGCTTACGGCGGTCAGAGGGGCTTCCTTGAGTGCTTGGCTACGATTTCCTTTTCACTGAGGGGTCTGAATTCGCCAGCATTTCTCACTGACTCAGGCCACCAGCCGTCCAGCGGCCTGAAATAGACTTCCTTTCCACGGATGTCATACTCGAATTCAACCAAATCCCGGTAGGTCCTGAGGTCCGCAATCTCAAAGTCATCGGCACAGATGACGTTCCCGCGCCGCTTTCCTGCTTTGATTTCCTAAAGGGAAAGCTGGTGTTTTTGCGCCAGCTGACTGATGCGTTCCCGATTCAGCGTCTCGATCACCTGGGGGTCAGCTGCATCGATGGTATGAGCTCTGGCGACCTCAATAATTGCTTTCATCGATTTGTCGCAGTTTAGAACGTCACGGCCCAGCGATGAAAAGGAAATCAGGGGAAACGAAATGCTAGACAAGGAATCCCAACCTAAGTTCTTTCGTAACAAAAATTCCTTCAGAATTTAGTGCATCCTAACCCTCTAGACCAGTTAAGAGACAATTGGGCTCCGCCCCAGGAATGCTTTTGAAATCGCGGTGGCAAAGCCATGAATCGGGCGTAAAAATAGGGTCTCTGGCCCCGGATAGTCTCTTCGCGTGAGGTTTCGTCAGACCAGCCCCTTCACAACCCTATCAGGCAAGGAACTCATGATTT
>JAGFXS010000012.1 GCA_017861415.1 Bacillota bacterium | reverse complement strand
TGTGGGTGCCAAGAACGCCATGGAGGAGGAACTGATTCCCAAAGAGGGGTTTCCGTTGGAGACGGTGACTGCTGGGTCGTTCCGAAGAAAGCTTGGCCCTGCGTTTATAAAACACAATCTGCGAACCCTGTACCGTCTGCAGAAATCCCGCATTCAAGTAAAGGCGATTCTAGATCGGTTTCAACCGGATCTGGTAGTGGGAACAGGAGGATACGCTTCTTATCCTGTGGTTCGGGCGGCCGCCGCCCGAGGGATACCCACTGCCATCCATGAATCCAACGTGGTGCCCGGATTGACTACCCGCCGCCTCTCTAAGTATGTAGACTGCATCATGGTGGGGATGCCCGAAGCCCAGAACCATTATGATCACCCGGAACGGGTAGTGGTGACGGGAACTCCTGTCCGAGGAGCTTTTTGGGACTACAGCAGAAAAGAAGCCAAGGCAGCGTTGCATATTCCGGAGGAGCAGCCCCTACTGCTGTCCTACTGGGGCAGTCTTGGGGCAGATCAGATGAACCGCTATATGGTAGATTTTATCCAGCTGGAGACAGAGGAGCAGGCGTCCTTTGCCCATATTCACGGGGCAGGGCATAACTATGGCGATATGTTGCAGGAGCTGGAAGACAGAGGTGTCACTCTTTTAAAGCAGTGTCGGATTGAGCGGTACATCCATAACATGCCCCTGGTTATGGCGGCGGCTGATCTTGTGCTGTGCCGGGCCGGAGCCTCCACCATTTCGGAGCTTACCGCCTTGGGGAAACCTGCTATTATCGTGCCCTCGCCTAACGTGACAGGCAATCATCAGGAGAAAAACGCCGCAGCTCTTGCTTTAACCGGTGGCGCGGTGATGATTTTAGAGTCCGACTGTGACGGCGCCCGGCTTTACCGGGAGGCAAGTATGCTACTGAGAGAGAATCGGAAGCGGGTGGTGATGGAGAAGGCTATGGCGGCGACTGGTAAACCCGATGCCGGAGACCAAATCTATCAAACTCTGATTAAACTGCTTCAAAAGGGGTAAACCGCACCAAGGACCCGCTCTCTGCATAGGATGGGCCAAACTGGAAAAGAACCATCTGTGTGAGGGGAGAAAGCTGATGGATACTTATGTTGTGACGGGGAAGAAGCCTCTCATGGGCAGCGTCTCGGTTCACGGATCGAAAAACAGCGTGCTTCCAATTTTGGCGGCAACTATTTTGGCCCGAGGAGAGAGCGTAATCCACAACTGCCCCGCCCTGCGGGATGTCTTTGCCATGGCGGAGATTTTAGAATGCCTTGGCTGTCGTGTGAAGTATCAGGAGGGATCCATGATCGTGGATGCCACCGACCTGTCTCGCAGTGATATTTCTGATTGTCTGATGCAGGAAATGCGGGCTTCCGTGCTTTTCCTGGGTCCTCTGCTGGCCCGGACGGGTGAGGCAGAGATGAGCTGCCCCGGCGGCTGCGCTCTTGGCCCCCGGCCCATTGACTTACACATCAAAGCCCTGGAGGAGCTGGGTGCTGACATTGCCGACCGGGATGGCCGTTTGATCTGTCGGGCGGCCCGGCTTTCCGGCCGGAAGATTGTATTGGAGCTTCCCAGTGTGGGTGCTACGGAGAACGCCATGCTGGCTGCCGTAGGTGCACAGGGCACAACTGTAATCTGCAACGCCGCCCGTGAGCCGGAGATCGTAGACCTACAGGAGTTTTTGAAGAGCATGGGGGCCAAAGTCTGGGGTGCTGGCGGTGCCACCGTGGTGGTGGAGGGGGGCGTGCAACTTCATCCCGGGGAGTATACTGTGATGTCGGACCGAATTGTCACCGCTACCTATCTTTCGGCAGTGGCCTCCGCAGGAGGAGAAGTAGAGCTGTTGGGGGCGGATTACCGCACAGTGGCTCCGGTCATAGCAGCCCTCACGGAGGCAGGATGCGCAATCCAGAGCCTAGGTAACCGGATCTGGATTCAGAGCCATACCCCCTTGCGCAACATCCGCTCTATCTATACGGCGCCCTACCCGGGATTCCCCACAGACGCCCAGCCTGTACTCATGGCAGCTCTGGCGGGAGGAACCGGGAAAACTGAATTTATCGAAACGATTTTTGAGAACCGTTTTAGCCATGTGGAAGGACTTTGTCGTATGGGCGCGGACATTCAGGTGGATGGGATTCGTGCCATTGTACGGGGGTGTGCGCTGCGTGGCGCAGAGCTGGAGGCCTATGACCTTCGCGGTGGTGCGGCTTTAGTAGTGGCAGCCTTGGGCGCGGAAGGGGAAAGTCGTATTGGCGGTCTTGGCTACATTGACCGGGGCTACGCGGCCCTGGAGGACACCTTGTGCAGTCTGGGTGCGGATATTTTTCGCTTCCGGGAGCCCGATACCTACGGCCTTGAGGCTTTGGAGCCGGGGCTAAGCACCTTTGAGCCGTTGAAAGTCGCAGGAGGCGAAGGCTGAGGGGGAAATGTGGGTGTTACAGCGCGCTGGGATATCATAACATCAAAGGAATGAGGCTGTATGGCCAAAGGGAAAAAGAAAGCAGCATACGGGAGAAGGCGGGGGTTCCGCCTTCTCTATCAGATGCTGTCCACTGTGCTAATTTTAGGGGCTGTGATCGGAGGGTCTATTCTGTTTTTCCGCGTTGAAACGATTCAGGTGGTAGGCAGCAGCAAATATTCCGCAGAGCAGATCCTTGCCGCAGCTGCGGTAGAGGAAAACGCGAACCTGCTTCTTCTGCCTGAGAGGGCAATTGAGAAGCGGATTATCGAGAGTTTTCCCTATGTGGACGAGGTGACTGTCAAGCGGGTATTTCCCACCACAGTGAAGTTGGAAATCCATGAATGCCTACCATTGGCTACGGTTCAGTCTGATGGTGCCTGGTGGATTTTGGATGGGGAAGGAAAGTTACTGGAGCGGACGGAGGAAAGTTTGGCTAGTGGTTATATTCAGATCACTGGGCTGACTCTGCTGGAACCAAAAGTGGGGGTATACGCCCAAGTGGAGGAGACCTCCGAGCCGATGTATCAGTCCTTAAAGGGGATTTTAACGGCTGTGGAGGAAGTCGGTGCCCAAGAAAACGCCAACTGGATTGACGTTGAATCACGTACGGAGGTAAACATGGGATATATGGGGCGCTTTACGGTGCGTCTGCCTGTGAGCTCGGATTATGGAGACACAAATAAAAGCAACGCCGAGTATCTGCGGAAGATCGAGACCTTGGTGGGAATGGTAAAAAAGCTGGACGAGCTGGGCCAGGGAGCTGACCGGGGTACCATAGATCTTCGGGGGCAAGATGGGCATTTCATTCCCGTGTAATAATAATTTTTGGCATATCGGATACGAATTCACAAATTCCTCACAACTTAAGTCTTAATATATGCTAGGATGATTAACCGTGAATTCATGAAAGAATGGAAAAAATTCCGTAACAGACCGGAACAGAATGGTAAAAAACTCCCTTTTCTGAAAAAAGAAGTATGACACATACAAACTTTTCTATTGACCTGTCGGAAAAAGGGAGCTAAAATAAGACAAAGTATGCAAGTGTGCAATATTCACATAGGAGGGGCAGCAAATGGCGTTTGGATTTGATACCGGCCCGGATACCGTTGTCACTATAAAAGTAATTGGCGTGGGCGGCGGCGGCAGCAATGTCGTTAACCGCATGGTTAGAACCGGAATGAAGGGTGTAGATTTCATCGCAGTGAATACGGACAAGCAGGCGCTTGCCATATCCAGTGCTACACATAAAATCCAGATTGGCGAAAAGCTAACTGAGGGTCAGGGCGCAGGCTCCAATCCCGAAGTAGGCCGCAAATCTGCAGAGGAAAACCGGACCCAGATCTCCAAGGTTCTGGAGGGGACGGATATGGTGTTCATCACCGCTGGCATGGGCGGCGGTACTGGCACAGGCGCAGCCCCCATTATGGCGGATCTGGCCAAGGAGATGGACATCCTCACCATCGGCGTCGTGACAAAGCCCTTTAACTTTGAGGGAAGACGTCGTATGGAACAGGCTGAGGAGGGCATTGCCAATCTGCGGGCCAAGGTGGACGCTCTGGTGATTATCCCCAACGACCGCCTCAAGTTTGCCACTGATCAGAAAATTACCTTTGCCAATGCATTTGAAATTGCTGACGATGTTCTGCGTCAGGCAGTACAGTCTATCTCTGATCTCATTAAGAATACCGGCTTTATTAACCTCGACTTTGCCGACGTCACTGCGGTGATGAAGGATGCGGGCATGGCGCATATGGGCGTTGGCCGCGCAGCAGGCAAGAATAAGGCGGAGGAAGCAGCCCGTATGGCTATCTCCAGCCCCCTGCTGGAGACTTCCATCAATGGTGCCCGGGGTGTGCTGGTGAACGTCACCGGTTCCACGGACATCGGTTTGGAAGAAGTGGAGACTGCTGCAAACCTGGTGCAGGAGGCAGCGGACCCCAGCGCACTCATTATCTTCGGTGCAACCTTTGACGAGGAACTGGAAGATGAAATCCGCGTTACTGTTATCGCCACTGGCTTCGACGAGAAGCCTGTAGAGAAGAAGGGGGCCAAGGGCCGTCTCTTTGGTGCTAGCAATCCCGCAGGCAGCAGAGTGGAAGAAGCTGCCGCCGGCGGTACAGCTGCCGAAACAGAGGATGTTGGCGGAGATGAGGATGATCCTTATAAGGAAATCTTCAAGATCTTTAACCGCGAACGTTAATAAAATAGGGAAACACAACGCCTCTTGCAACAGCAAGGGGCGTTGTTTCTGTTTAGGTGTTAAAATGAAAAGGATGGAAACCTCGTGGATTAGAGGGGGAAAGCGATCTCCACCTCTAAACATCCACAATGACCATATCCAGATTATTTTTCATAGCGTAGGTGATGGTGTAGAGTGTGCCGCCTCCTTGGCCATTATAGGCGGCAATGATTCTGGAGCTGTGGTCTACCAAATAGCGATTGCGCCGTAAGAGACAGCCTGAGGTATATTGATGCTGAATGACAGTTTCATAGTCGCACTGCTCCAGCAGGGCCCGATAGCGGTGTTGCTCCAATGAATCCCAGCGGTCGGCTTGTCCTGGGTAGGGGATTACAGCCTCTAAAGTAACATCGGCGTGCAGGGCCTTTAAATGCAAAACGCCTTCACAGAAATAGAGGTCTGTTCCGCGGGCCATACCGGAGAGAAAATGGCGGCAGCCAGCGTCATAAGCCGCCTGCAATTCTGTCATAAGTCGCTCTTTTAAGACTTTACAGCGGGGATCATTCTCTCGGCTGCCCCAAGGCAGCTTCTCCGGCCGATGTCCGGTAAACGAGCAGCTTAGGACACGATGCATATTCATCACCTCTTCGTTTTATTATTTTAACGTGGAGAAAGTGCTAAGTCAATGCAAAATTAGAACATTTGTTTGTGGATTTTTGTCGAAAATTTGGGTATTGCATTTTACAATGGTTCTGCGTATAATATGTGATAGAACAACTGAATAAGATGTCTTCAGGGCGGGGTGTAAGTCCCCACCGGCGGTAGAGTCCGCGAGCGCCTTCAGGCTTGGCTTGAAGGGACAGCTGATTCGGTGCAATTCCGAAACCGACAGTAATAGTCTGGATGGGAGAAGACGTGCTAGGTTTGCCATGCTCTCAAGTATGCATCTTAGCACCTGGAAGACATGCGTTTTTCAGGTGTTACTATGTATTTGGGAGTGTTTTTTATGAATTCAAAAACAAAAAAGCTGGCGGTGATGGGAATTTTAACCGCCCTGTCGGTTGTGCTCATGCTATTTGTGCATTTTCCGCTGTTTCCCAGCGCACCATTCTTGGAATATGACCCGGCGGATGTGCCCATCCTCATCGGGGCCTTTGCCTATGGGCCCTTGGCTGGCATCCTGATGACAGTGGTGGTCAGCGTGATACAGGGCTTCACCGTCAGTGTAGCCAGCAGCTATTACGGTGTCATCATGCATGTGATCGCAACCTCCACCTTGGTACTGGTTGCCAGCGGGATCTATAAATTTAGGCACACCCGTATGGGTGCAGTGATTGGTCTAGTTTGCGGCACCTTGGCCATGTCCGTCATGATGATGGTAGCCAACCACTTCATCACTCCTATCTTTATGGGCGCGCCCGTTGAAGTGGTAGATGCCATGCTTGTCCCCGTGATCCTGCCCTTTAACCTGTTGAAGGCTGGCATCAACTCTGTTTTGACCTTTATTGTGTACAAGGCTGTGTCCAAGTACATCATCAAAGGAGATGCCTTCCCGAAGAAAAGGGTTCCGCTAGACAGCGAAGCCTGAGTCGAAAGAGAACAAAGCCCGCACGGCCTTTGGCCGCGCGGGCTTTTCCCACCATGATGGAGAAGGGAGGGTGACCCTTGGACCGCGTGATTTTTCACTGTGACCTGAACGCCTTTTACGCTTCGGTGGAACTGTTGGAGCATCCGGAGCTACAGGACAAGCCTGTGGCAGTCTGCGGTGACCCGGCCTCTCGGAAGGGTATTATCCTGGCCAAGAATGAGCCCGCAAAGAAGCTGGGGGTAAAGACCGCCCAGACCATCTGGCAAGCCAAACGGCTTTCTCCTGATCTGGTCTTGCTCCCGGCGCATCATCGCAAATACCGTCAGTACTCTAAACTGGCGAACGAAATCTATGAGCGATATACCGATTTGGTTGAGCCCTTTGGCATCGACGAGAGCTGGTTGGATATGACCGGCAGCCTCCATCTCTTCGGCGGCGATGCCAGACGGACTGCAGATGAAATCCGTTCGACGATGAAGGCAGAGCTGGGACTGAGTCTATCCGTCGGAGTATCCTTCAACAAGGTGTTTGCCAAGCTGGGTAGCGATTATAGAAAGCCTGACGCCACCACAGAGATTACGCGTGAGAACTACAGGGCGCTGGTGTGGCCGTTGCCGGTGGCCGACCTTCTATTTGTGGGCAGCACCACCGCCCGGCTATTGGAGAAACACGGAATCCGCACCATTGGCGGGCTGGCCGCTTGCTCCCCGGAGAGTCTAGAGGCCCTACTGGGAAAGCATGGCCCTCAGCTTCATCAATATGCCACCGGGGAGGAGCACAGCCCCGTCCGTCCAGCTGTTCATCAGCCGCCTCCGAAATCTGTGGGCAACGGTACCACCTTTCAGAAAGATCTGGAGAACTGGGAGGAAATCTGGACCGGGGTGGCTATGCTCACAGATCGGGTGGGAGAGCGGCTGCGCCGCCACGGGCTGGCCTGCACCGCACTGCAGGTGACCATTAGGGATCCTTTTTTTCGTGACAAGAGTCGGCAAAAACGGCTTGTTTACCCCACATATCTATCGCGGGAAATTTTAACGGCAGCCTTGGAGCTGATTAAGGACCTTTGGCAGGAACAGGGGCCGATCCGGGCCATTACCGTGACTGCGCTGAATTTACTGCCGGAGGGAGACTCTGGGGAGCAGATGAATCTCTTTGATCTCGGACGCGGCGAAGAGCATGACCGTCAGGTGCGTCTGGAGCAGACTATAGACAGGCTGCGGGGGAAATACGGAAGGGGTACCATCCGTTTTGGCGGGGTGCCAGAGGCGGGTGGCGGCAAGGAGAAGCAAAAGGATGGGGAGGACGAGTGAATCATGGAGTGGAACTTGTATATGTATATCGGCGTCTATGTGCTGTTGCTGTCTTTGGCGGCTTTTCTCCTCATGGGAATTGACAAGGGACGTGCCCGGAGAGGACGCAGGCGGATTCCGGAGCGCATCTTACTGGGGGTTGCCCTGCTGGGGGGGAGTCCTGGCGGCGTTTTGGGAATGCACATGTTCCGACACAAGACCCGCCACTGGTATTTTCGTTACGGCCTGCCAGGGATCCTGATGCTGCAGGCAGCGCTGGTGGCGGCCTACGCCTGCTGGGGGTTGTTTTTTCGCGGTGCGTAGTTCTGTGGCAGATTGCACGAAGATATTGGAAAAAAACTGAAGCCCTTCCACCGGTTGCACACTTGACGAACGGAGAAAACTGTGATACAATGCCAGATTGTGGCGGTCTGTCTTTTTGGAAGAGAAGTTAGGCTGTCCAGCCGAAAAAACCGGGAAAGAGGTGGGGACTGACATGCTAAAAGAGCTGAAGAGCGCACAGAAGGTCATTGGTGCGAAACAGGTAGGACGTGCCCTCCGCAGCGGCCAGGCCCAGCGCGTATATCTGGCCGAAAATGCCGATCCCCGGGTAACGGAGCCCATTGAGATGCTGTGCAGTGAGGCTGGCATCCCTGTGGAAAAGATCCCTACCATGGCCCAATTGGGAAACGCCTGTGGCATCGCTGTGGGCAGCGCCGTGGCGGCTATTGTCGAATAAGCCCCAACGGCCCATAATTTTGTTTTTAGCCCGCATAAGTTAAGGCTTTGCGAGTTAAAATAAATACCATCATTTGCGAAAGGAGGAAAACCATGCCTACGTTTAATCAGCTGGTTCGTAAGGGCAGAGAGACTGTTACCTATAAGTCTACCTCCCCTGCTATGCAGAAGGGACTCAACACCCTGAAGAATCGGGAGACCGATCAGCCCGCTCCCCAGAAGAGAGGCGTTTGTACCGCAGTTCGTACGTCCACACCCAAGAAGCCTAACTCCGCTCTGCGGAAGATCGCTCGTGTGCGTCTCACCAACGGCTATGAGGTCACCGCCTATATCCCCGGTGTCGGCCACAATCTGCAGGAGCACTCCGTTGTGATGATCCGCGGCGGCCGTGTCAAGGACTTGCCCGGCGTTCGTTACCACATCATCCGCGGCAGCCTGGATACCCAGGGTGTGAATGGCCGTAAGCAGAGCCGTTCCAAGTACGGTGCTAAGCGTCCCAAGGCCGGCAAGCCTGCGGCAAAGAAGTAAGCTTACCGTATTACCATGACACTATTTTGCGCCCCGGCGCAGAGCAGCGCTCTGCCCGAAGTCGCTTATCTGATAGATGAGGCGCCCCCGCCCATAGGAGGGAGCGTTTTGTGGGTAAGTGTTTCCGAAGGCAGGCACGAGACATGCACTTGTCTCACACGGAAAGCAGCCTTGCTTTTCGAGTACCTATGAAGTCATTTTCTTATGAAGGAGGGAAGCTAAAGTGCCCAGAAGAGGAAACGTACCCAAGCGGGAGGTTTTACCTGATCCCGTGTACCATTCCGTATTGGTGACTAAGCTTGTTAACAGCATGATGCTGGATGGCAAAAAGGGCGTGGCACAGAAGGTTGTCTACGGAGCCTTCGACATCGTCCAGGAGAAGTCCGGAAAGGACCCCCTGGAAGTGTTTACCACAGCCATTGAAAATATTATGCCGTCCTTGGAGGTAAAGGCCCGCCGTGTCGGCGGCGCCACTTACCAGGTTCCCATGGAAGTGCGCCCCGAGCGTCGTCAGACCCTCGGTCTGCGCTGGTTGACCAATTACAGCCGCGCACGCGGTGAGAGAACCATGAAAGAGCGTCTGGCTGCCGAGCTGATGGACGCAAGCAACAACCTCGGCGCCGCCGTGAAGAAGCGTGAAGAGACCCACAGAATGGCCGATTCCAACAAGGCGTTCGCACACTTCCGCTGGTAATCTCAACATTATTGGAGTTTGATTATGCCCAGAAAAGTATCCATTGAAATGACCCGCAATATTGGCATCATGGCCCATATTGACGCGGGTAAAACAACTACAACCGAACGAATCCTCTACTACACCGGCGTCAATTATAAGATCGGTGAAACCCACGAGGGTACCGCCACCATGGACTGGATGGCGCAGGAGCAGGAGCGCGGCATCACCATTACCTCTGCTGCCACCACCTGTTTCTGGAACGGTCACCGAATCAATATCATTGACACGCCGGGTCACGTGGACTTCACCGTCGAGGTGGAGCGTTCCCTGCGCGTGTTGGATGGTTCTGTGACGGTAATGTGCGCCAAGGGAGGCGTGGAGCCCCAGTCTGAAACTGTGTGGCGCCAGGCCGATCACTATCACGTTCCCCGCATGATCTACGTCAACAAGATGGACATCATGGGCGCCGATTTCTATAACGTGGTAGCCATGGTTCATGACCGCCTTAAGGCCAACGCAGTCCCCATCCAGCTTCCCATTGGGAAAGAGGATACCTTCAAGGGCATCGTCGATCTGGTGGAAATGAATGCCAAGGTGTTCTATGATGAGCTTGGCAAGGATATGCGTGTGGAAGAGATTCCCGAAGATATGCGGGAGTTGGCCGAAGAATACCGACTGAAGCTGGTGGAAGCCGTCTCCGACTTCGACGACGAGATCATGGAAAAGTATCTTGACGGCGAAACTGTGGGGATTGACCAGCTCAAGACTGCCATCCGCAAGGCAACCATCGACGTAAAAATGGTACCCGTAGTTTGCGGTACATCTTACCGCAATAAGGGTGTCCAGGAACTGCTGGATGCGATTGTTGAGTATATGCCCTCTCCGAAGGACATTCCTGCCATCGCCGGCGTGAACCCCGATACCAATGAAGAGGATCACCGCCCTGCAGATGACGATGGTCCCTTCGCTGCCCTGGCGTTCAAAATTATGACTGACCCCTATGTGGGCCGTCTGTCTTTCTTCCGTGTCTACTCCGGCACCCTGAATACCGGCTCTGCCGTGTTCAACAGCACCAAGGGTCAGCGGGAGAGAATCGGCCGCATCCTTCAGATGCACGCCAACCACAGAGAGGACATTGATGTCGTATACAGCGGTGACATTGCTGCTGCCGTCGGCCTCAAGAATACCACCACCGGTGACACCCTCTGCGATGAGAAGGCCGCCATTATCCTGGAGTCCATGGAGTTCCCCGAACCCGTGATCCGGGTGGCCATCGAGCCCAAGACCAAGGCTGGCCAGGAGAAGATGGGCATCGCCCTGATGAAGCTGGCGGAAGAGGATCCCACCTTTAAGACCTACACCGACGATGAAACCGGGCAGACCATTATCGCCGGCATGGGCGAGCTCCACCTGGAGATCATCGTGGACCGGCTCCTCAGAGAGTTCAAGGTCGAGGCCAACGTGGGCAAGCCCCAGGTTGCCTATAAGGAGACCATCACCAAGTCCGTGGAGCAGGATACCAAGTACGCTCGTCAGTCCGGTGGTAAGGGCCAGTACGGTCATGTCAAGATCCGTGTGGAGCCCAACGAGTCCGGCAAAGGCTACGAGTTTGTTAATGGTATCGTGGGCGGCGCCATTCCCAAGGAGTATATCCCTGCGGTAGACGCTGGCATCAAGGGCGCCATGGAGGCAGGTGTTCTGGCGGGCTACCCTGTGGTAGACGTGAAGGTCACCCTCTATGAAGGATCCTACCACGAAGTTGACTCCTCTGAAATGGCCTTTAAGATTGCCGGCTCCATGGCATTCAAGGAAGCCTGCCGTAAGGCCGGCCCCATCCTGCAGGAGCCCATCATGAAGGTGAGCGTCAACGTTCCCGACGATTATATGGGCGATGTTATCGGCGACCTGAACTCCCGCCGTGGACAGATTCAGGGTATGGAGGCCAGATCCGGCGCACAGCAGATTGACAGCTTTGTACCTCTGTCCGAAATGTTCGGTTACGCCACCGACCTGCGCAGCCGTACCCAAGGCCGCGGTCAGTACTCTATGGAACCCAGCCACTATGTGGAAATGCCCAAGAGCATTACCGAAAAGATCGTGGCAGTACGCGCCAACAAGGATTAATCCGCCCCCAAGCCAAGGGGAATTACGCGAGATTTATTGTTTTTTACCTGTTGATGCGATACAATAGCATCACACATTGACGAACTGATCATATGAAAATTTCAAGATTTGATTCGTACTTTTAAGGAGGATTATCATCATGGCCAAGCAAAAGTTTGAAAGAACAAAACCCCACGTAAACATCGGCACCATCGGTCACGTTGACCATGGTAAGACTACGCTGACCGCTGCGATCACCAAGTACCTGGCTCTCCAGGGCGGCGCCGCTTTTACCGATTACGCCAGCATTGACAAGGCTCCCGAAGAGAGAGAGCGCGGCATCACCATCAACACCGCTCACGTTGAGTACCAGACCGCAGCCCGTCACTATGCCCACGTTGACTGCCCGGGCCACGCCGACTATATCAAGAACATGATCACCGGTGCTGCTCAGATGGACGGCGCTATCCTGGTTATCGCTGCTACCGACGGCCCCATGGCTCAGACTCGTGAGCACATCCTGCTGGCCCGTCAGGTGGGCGTGCCCGCTATCGTTGTCTTCCTGAACAAGGTTGACCTGCTGGACGACGAAGAGCTGCTGGAGCTGGTGGAGATGGAAGTTCGTGAGCTGCTCTCCAAGTATGACTTCCCCGGCGATGATCTGCCCGTTATCAAGGGTTCCGGCCTGAAGGCTCTGACCTGCGAGACCAATGACATTAACGATCCTGACTATGCCTGCATCAAGGAGCTGATGGACGCTGTTGACAGCTACATCCCCACTCCCGAGCGTAAGGCTGACCTGCCCTTCCTCATGCCCGTCGAAGACGTGTTCACCATCACCGGTCGTGGCACCGTGGCCACCGGCAGAGTTGAGCGCGGCCAGATTAACATGGGCGACAAGATTCAGATTGTCGGCCTGAGCGAAGACACTAAGGATACCACCATTACCGGTATCGAAATGTTCCGCAAGCTGCTGGATTATGCTGAGGCCGGTGACAATATCGGCGCTCTGCTTCGCGGCGTTGACAAGAAGGAGATCGAGCGCGGCCAGGTTCTGGCTAAGCCTGGTTCCATTAAGCCCCTGACCAAGTTCCTGGGCCAGGTGTACGTCCTGTCCAAGGATGAAGGCGGCCGTCATACCCCCTTCTTCAACAATTATCGTCCCCAGTTCTACTTCCGTACCACTGACGTGACCGGCGTCATCGACCTGCCCGAAGGCGTTGAAATGTGTATGCCCGGCGACAACATTGAAATGAATGTTGAGCTGATTACCCCCATCGCCATCGAAAAGGGCCTGCGTTTCGCTATCCGTGAGGGTGGCCGTACCGTGGGTTCCGGCGTTGTTATCGAAATCTCCGCAGAATAATTGATTCGCACCTTGGTGCAGCAGAGAGGGGCAAAGCAATGGCTTTGCCCCTCTCTTATTTGAAGTTATTGTAATGAGAGCCTGCGGCGCTACTAGCGCCGCAGGCTCTCGTATCCCCGAAATCGGGGAAAAAGGAGGACGAAAATTGTGTAAAGTGAAACTACTGATCATGCATTGCGAGCCAAACCGTGGAGCAGCTCTCCGGTGGTGGCAGAGAAGACTTCCCCACCGATGACGTGATTTTTGTATATGAGGATGCTGACCATGATGTTTTCCTCTCCAGTGGGGTAGTTTGTGATACCGTATGTATAGCGCTTGACATTCTTTCCGGCAAACTGGCTCAGATCAAAACCTTGGGAATCTTGGAGTGCCAGATAATCCGTCAGGCTTTCATCGAAAACCTCTGGAATGGCCAGTTCCTCCACGGCAAGGGGTTCGGGGGTCACAGTCCAGCCGAAGCTTTCTAAGTAGGCAATGCGGTCTTCGTTTGTTTTGACTTTGTCTGGAGCTTCAGCTGCGCTGGAGGCAACGGTTTGCGTTCCCCATAGGTTATAGGTGCCCGCAAGGGTTAGCAATAGTCCGCAGACAAGAACCAGCGCGATGATGCCAAAGAGAATCCTTTTGCGGTGGAGTTTTGCGGTGTAAATGAACATGGATTGACTCCTTTCTCATTTGCGGCTCTTGACCTGAGGCGCAATGAAGGGATTGGTTGCTATAATCTATGCCCTTTACGGGAAAAGTATGATACAATCCGTATTTTGCAAAATGAAAGCTGCAATTCAGCTTAAAAAATGAAGTTTGCATGATAGGGCGGCGATTGACACAGGATAAGGATGCAGATGGCCGGGCACATTAAAAATAGAGAATTGATATGGTCTGAAGGGAACGCTGGAAGCGGAAAGTGGAATATGCAAAGCGGCATCCAAAGATGGTTCGGCATTTTTCACAAATAAAATTGCTTGAGCCCTTGCAATCGACGGGATTAGTCGCTATAATAATCACAAAAAGTTACACAGTTTATGTGGATCAGTACAGAACAGGAGGAAGCCGCGTGTCAAGTAGAGTATTTCAAAGTATTGTGCTTCAAATGAAAGAGAGCACAGGCCGCACCATTGGTGTCATTGACGAACAGGGAACCGTGATTTCATGCAATCAGCTTTCCTGGATCGGCGAAAAGTGGGAGGGGATTATGTCTGCTCTCAATGCTGGGGACTCCGGTGTGATGGTCTACGGAGACAAAACCTTCAAACCCCTGGCTAATCGGAATTCCCATTTTGACTATGCGGCATTTGTTCAAGGTAATGACGAGCAGGCCAAGTTGATTTGCTCTCTTGTGACGGTGGCCCTCAATAGTGCCAAAGCTTATTACGAGGAAAAACACGACAAAAAGGCTTTTGTGAAAGGCATCATTTCGGACAATATCTTACTGGGCGATATTTATGCCCGTGCCAAGGAGCTTCATTTTGTAGCCGAAGCGCCTAGAGCCGTCTTTTTGGTGCGTCAAAACGGTGCGGGAGATATCTCTGCTGTAGATGTGGTACAGGGCATGTTCCCTGAAGGGCAGGATGACTTTGTTATTTCTATCAACGAGACGGACTTGGCTGTGATCAAGTTGCTTACCGAGGGCGGGGACAGCAAGGAACTCTACAAGATTGCAAAGAGCATCGAAGACGCATTGGGACAAAGTCTAAAAATTAAGGCCATTATCGGTATTGGAACCGTAGTGCCCCATATTCGAGATCTGGCCAAGGCCTACAAAGAGGCCGGGGTTGCCATTGAGGTTGGTAAGGTTTTTGACACGGAAAAAACCATTATTAACTATGAGAACTTGGGTATCGGCCGGCTCATTTATCAGCTACCCACCACCCTTTGCGGCATGTTCCTGCAAGAGGTTTTCAAAAAGAATCCAATTGATGCACTGGATCATGAGACTCTATTTACCATCAACAAGTTTTTTGAGAACAACCTCAATGTTTCTGAGACGGCACGGAAGCTCTTTGTCCACCGGAATACTCTGGTGTACCGACTGGAGAAGATCAAAAAGCTCACGGGTCTCGATTTGCGGGAGTTTGATGACGCCATCACGTTTAAGGTGGCTCTGATGGTGAAAAAGTATCTGGTTTCCAGAGGGATTGAATCCTGAGCGAGGTTCGGGATAACACTCTGGTGAGCAAGAAGCAGGCTGCTGTCAATTAAAAGTAGTTACATTGGTTTTGAAAGATATTGCCTGTCTTATATAGGAGAATTGTTTTGATTAAGCTAATAGATGTGCATAAAGAGTATGCAAACGGAACAAAGGCGCTGAAAGGCGTTTCCCTTACCATTAAGGACGGGGAATTTTCCTTTCTGGTGGGCCCCTCCGGTTCCGGAAAGTCCACCATTATCAA
>JAGFXS010000011.1 GCA_017861415.1 Bacillota bacterium | reverse complement strand
TGGGTAAGGGGATGTGCCCGAAGACGCGACATCAGATTCTTCATAGTTTCCATACCGGAAAGACCGGGCATCACCAAATTCAGAGTTGCTTCCTCATAATAGCCGTATTTAGCGTATAGGGATTCGAGGGCGTCAAACAGAGTCATGTCCTGGCCAGCGTACCAAGCGGCCATCTCTGTTAGGAGCAAGGCAGCAGATACGGCATCCTTGTCACGGGTAAAATCCCCCAACATATAGCCGAAGGATTCCTCATAAGAGAAGAAGACGTTACCCTCGCCTGCAGCCTCCAAGGCAGCCTTCTTCTCCGCCATGAATTTGAATCCGGTGAAGGTGTCGTAGCAGGCAACCCCGTTTTGTTCCGCCACCTGCCGGGCCATCTCCGTGGTGACGATGGTCTTTAGAACCGTCGGGCTCTCAGGCAGGGTGCCCTGACGAATCCTTGCACCGATAAGGTAGTCCAGAAGAAGAACACCGGTGCGATTGCCGGAAATGAGCTGATACTCACCCTGCGGGTTCCGGGCGAGAATCCCTACTCGATCCGCATCGGGGTCGGAGCCCAGGATAAATTGCGCATTCACTTCTTTGGCAAGTTCAATGGCCAGGGCAAAGCTCTCCGGATTTTCTGGATTGGGAGAGGTCACCGTGGGGAAAGATCCGTCAATCACCATCTGCTGGGGGACACAGTGGAGGTGCCGGATGCCCAAGCGCCGGAGCACCTCGGGAATTTGCTGATGACCTGCCCCATGGAAGGGGGTGTAAACCATTTGGAAGGTGTTCACCACCTTTGCCACGGCTTCGAAATCATTAGTAAGGGCCATCACTTGGTCTAAGAAGGCAGCATCTGTTTCATCTCCCAGCAGGGTGATGAGACCTTGCTCTAGAGCAGTTTCGTATGGGACACTTTTGACGGAGTCAAACACATCCATTGCCGACATGTTGGCGGCTATGGAGGCGGCGTGCTGAGGCGGGAGCTGTGCCCCGTCAGACCAGTAGACCTTATAGCCGTTATACTCCTTGGGGTTGTGGCTGGCAGTGACATTGATGCCAGCCATGCAGCCGTATTTCCGCACAGCGAAAGAGAGCTCCGGGGTGGGGCGCATTCCGGAAAAGAGCCGTACCATAATGCCGTTCGCGGCCATGACACAGGCGGCCTCTTTAGCAAAGTCCGAAGAGCCGTTCCGACAGTCAAAGCAGATAGCGATACCCCGTCGGGCAGCTATCTGGCCTTCGGCAAGGATGACTTGGGCAAAGGCCTGAGTTACATGGCGGATCACGTGCCGGTTCATCCGGTTGAGTCCGACGCCCATAACACCTCGCAGGCCGGCGGTGCCAAACTCCAGCGGACCGAAAAAGCGGCTTTCAATCTCCTGGGGATCCCCGCCGATTGCTACCAGCTCCTGCCGTTCAGTCTCGGTCAGTGCGGGATGAGTCTTCCATTCCTCGTATGTGTTGAGATATGACATGGACATCCTCCTTTGGGATCATTTATGATACCGGGTGCCTTTATTGATCTGAAAGGCACGATACAGCTGCTCCAGCACCATCACCCGGGCTAAATGGTGGGGGAAGGTCATGGGAGATAGGGACAGACATAGGGCGGCTTGCTGCTTTATGTGGGGATGTAAACCGTGGGAGCCGCCGATGACAAAAACCAAATGGGAAGTCCCCGTCAGCATATATTGCTCCAGTCGGGCGGCCAGCTCATCGCTGGAAAGTAAAAAACCCTCTACACAGAGTGCCGCTAATAGGGCGCCCTTAGGTAGCTTGCTCTGAATGTTTTCCGCCTCCCGGGAGAGGGCGGCGTCAATTTGGGCAGGGGAGGGGTTGTCGGGAAGACGCTCTTCCGGCAGTTCAATGACAGAAATTTTGCAATGCCCGCTCAATCGTTTTTCATATTCCCGGCAAGCGTCCAGGTAGAAACGCTCTTTGAGCTTTCCAATACAAAGCAAGGTGAGTTGTACCATGGAACTGGTTCCTTTCATGAAAAAACAGACGGCAGCCAACATCGCCGCCGTCTGAATTTGATTGCGTTTGTGTGGCAATTTTTGTGGCTGTAAGGGCGGGGTTATACAGCATGAATGTGCCAATCCTCCTCTGTGGAGGTCGTCTCGACGTGGATGTCGGCACCCAGCCCTGCAAGCTTGGGGACAATATCCTCATATCCTCGTTCAATGTGATAGATCTGGTCAATTTCCGTAATGCCTTCGGCAGCAAGCCCTGCAATGATCATGCCGGCTCCGGCACGGAGATCACAGGCACTGACAGGAGCACCAGTAAGCTGACGCACTCCCTCAATCACGGCGATTTTTCCGTCTACTTGAATATTCGCACCCATCCGGCGGAACTCATCGGCAAAGCGATAACGATTGTCCCAGACGCCCTCGGTGAGAATACTAGTGCCCTGAGCCAGACAAAGCACGGCGGCGATCTGGGGCTGCATATCTGTGGGGAAGCCGGGATAGGGCAATGTCTTCACATTGGTCTTGGTAAGAGGACCATTTCGGCGGACTGTCAAGCTATCTCCTACCTCAGTGATTTCAACGCCCATCTCAATAAGTTTGGCTGAGATACAATCTAAGTGTTTGGGGATGATATTCTGAATCGTCACCTCACCGCCGGCAGCAGCAACAGCCGCCATATAAGTGCCTGCCTCGATCTGATCGGGAATGATGGAGTAGGTGCCGCCGCAAAGACGGGGAACGCCGCGGATTTTGATGACATCAGTACCGGCGCCCATAATGTCGGCGCCCATGGAGTTGAGAAAGTTTGCCAGATCAACAATATGAGGCTCCTTGGCGGCATTCTCAATCACGGTGAGACCATCCGCCAGGACGGCGGCAATCATCACGTTCATAGTTGCACCCACAGAAACCACATCGAAATAGATATGCGCCCCATGAAGCCTGCCGGCGGGGGCTTTTGCATCAATATAACCATTTATAACCTGTACCCTAGCGCCCATGGCATAAAAGCCCTTTTCATGCTGGTCAATGGGTCGAGCGCCCAGATCACAGCCGCCGGGCATGGGGACATAAGCATTCCCAAAGCGGCCCAGCAGAGCGCCTACTAGGTAATAGGAAGCGCGAATTTGACGGGCCATATCATAGGAGGCCCGACACTTGCGGATGTTGGAGCAGTCGATATCCAGTGTCGTGCGGTTGACAGTACGAATCTGTGCCCCCAAATCCTCTAGAATACCCAGGATCAGGGTAACATCGCTGATTTGAGGTACGTTTTCAATTCGGCATACGCCGTCTACCAGCAGGGCAGCAGGGATAATGGCAACTGCTGCATTTTTTGCACCGCTGATGACAACTTCCCCGTGCAGGGGGTTCCCACCGCGAATCACATATTTTGTCAAAGTTGCACCCTCTTCTATTCTTCTCTCAGTAAAAGCGGAAAAAGCGGAAGATACTTTTTGCGCTCGAAAAAAAGCGTATTTGTCATCTGTTAAAAGCCGATTGTCCCCAGTGGGGGAAACTAGAACCTGCAATATTGTGGTCAGGTGACAAATTAAAAAATTTGTCACTTATTAGGACACGGAAGAAACTTCAAAATATAATCATTTTGAAGTCTCCTTTAGTATAACCGATCCTGAGCAGGAATAACGGCAAAACAATGTTCTGCAGATAATACCATGGCCGAAAAAAGCCACCATAGAAAACATCCCAAAACAGGAATTATCTGAGTATGGATATTATAGCATAAATGGTTACAAATCCACAACAATAATTTTTGATTTATGGAAAAAAACTTCCAGCGAAAGTACTGAGAAAAGGTGGACGGCAATCGTTCAGGACAAAAAAAGGCTGGAAAAGCCGGCTGTCGCGCATTGAGACAGCTGAGTTCGTACAAATAGGAGTATGCCACTCCGCGCAGAAAAAACCTGGATTTCGGGGCAAGGAGGCAGTGCATCCTCAACGTGTTCTGTGACAGATCGGATTAAACGAAGTGCATCTTCGCGTGTAATAAGGCTGGGTTGTAGGCTGTGGCGATGCAGCTCCTCAGCTGAAAAAAAGAACACAAGTCCGTAATCCGTTTGCTGGGCAGTCATAGCAATCCTCCTGAAAAATAGCGGTGTTTTCATTATACGAGACGGGGAGGAAAAATCCTAGCTGTAATCATTTCCATTGTCGAAAAGAGCGTTGGCACGGGTCGGAAAGCATGGTATAATGTCCGAAAAGCGCTCATTAACCCGATTAAACCAAATATATCAAAATGGCGCAAAGCGCATTTGGCATAATGCTTGAAAGGTAAGCGTATTGCTTGATTTGGATAACTTTATTTTAGAAAGGCCGGCAAGGCCGGTGAAGGGGAACGAACAGTGGAACAGAATATGCTGTGGGAGCGTCCTGTGAAGGAGAACACCCTCTATCACGGGATAATTGTGAATGTTCGCCGGGATCAGGCGCAGTTGGCAGATGGACGAATTACGCTACGTGAGGTGGTGGAGCATCCGGGTGGAGTTGCGATTTTCGCTGTTGACGAAGATGAGCGAGTGGTGATGGTGCGGCAGTTCCGTTATCCCATTGGGGAAGTTCTACTGGAGTTGCCCGCAGGCAAATTGGAGCCTGGAGAAGACCCCAGAGAGTGCGCCTTGCGTGAGTTAGAAGAGGAGACTGGGATCGTTCCGGAAGAAGTACAGTATATGGGCTGCAGCTACTCCTCTCCGGGGATTTTTGCGGAACGCATCCATCTTTACTTTGCCAGAGGGCTTAAGCAGGGGACACCCAAACCGGATGACGGTGAATTTCTGACGGTGGAGCGCATTCCCCTTGAGGAACTGCTGGATATGATTGAACATAACCGGCTGCCGGACGCAAAATCCATGGTTGGCATTCTAAAAGGCGCACTTCTTCTGCAATGTGAGAGCAGAGGGGCAAAAGGAGGCTTATGCAGTGATAAATAAGGTTCTAATTGTTGAGGACGAGAAGAGTATTGTCGATATTCTGCGGTTTAATCTCTCTCGAGAAGGTTATGAGACCATGGAGGCCTATGATGGCGCGGCAGGACTAAACCTGGCCTTAGAGCATGCTCCGGACCTGATCCTGTTGGACCTGATGCTCCCTGAAATGGATGGCTTTCAGGTCTGTCGGGCGCTGCGGGATCAGGGCAATCACACCCCTGTTCTCATCATCACTGCCCGGGAGGAGGAAAAGGATAAGGTCCTGGGCCTGGAGCTTGGGGCTGATGACTACATTACAAAGCCATTTTCCGTTAGGGAGTTGTTGGCCCGCGTGAAAGCAAACATACGCCGTTCCCACATGCCGGCGCGGCCGGAGGCCGGAGACGGTGCAGGAGGTAATCAGCTGGTGCTGGGACGGCTTGTCATCAATCAGGACAGTGTTTCCGTCAGGAAGGACAACTTGCCCTTAGAGCTAACCCAGCGGGAATTTGAGCTTCTACTCTTTTTGGCCACTCATGCGGAGAAGGTTTTCTCCCGCCAGGAGATCATGGAGCATGTTTGGAACTATGACGGCTATGTGGGAGATGTCCGTGGGGTGGATGTGACGGTGCGCCGCCTCCGGGAGAAGCTGGAGGATGACCCTGCACAGCCTGCCTTTATCATGACCAGACGGGGCCTGGGGTACTACTTTGCTGCCGGATAATATACATAAACTGGCTGATCGGATGAAAATGAAAGTCGCGGCATACCAATCCCAGCGAAGGATAAAAATGGTCCTAGTCCATTTTTACCATAGAAAGAGATAAGTGAGGGAGAAGGGGTGGACTGATTGCGTCGAAGCTTGCATGTAAAATTGGTGCTTATCATGGTCCTACTGGTCATCTCCCTGATGACCGTGGCGGGGGCGTTTCTAATTAACTCTGTTGGTCGGTTTTACCTCAAGGATTTTTACACCCAAATGGCAGATTTCTTTTCCGAAGATGCGGAGATCTGGAGGGACCTTGAGGAGGCAAAGGAGGGGGAAACCGATCCTGTGGCCAGCATCGAGAGCTATCTGGCTGGCAATATGGGTATTCTGGGGGTTGACGGACGGAACCGGAACTACTACATCCTAGATGACACTGGCGCCTATTTGGCCAGCTCTCTGGATTCCGATCAAGAAGAGTCTGGCTTCCAGGTGGAGATCACTGAGAATATCCGGCATGCTATCCTTACGGGGGAGCCAGGCTCCAGAAGCAGCGCGACGGCATCTTATATGGATGTAGCCATCCCCATCACTCGAGGAGATTCCGACTACATTATTTACATTATGGACAACCGACAGACGGTGCAGGATCTTAGCCGCAATATGTTTATTCTTATCATTGAGGCACTGGCCTTTGGGCTTGTGATCTCGGGCCTTCTGTCTTTCTTGCTGTCCAAGACCATGGTGATTCCTATCCAGCGGCTTACAGAGGGTGCCAAACGGATGGCGGAAGGTGAATTTCAACGTGTGATCACCGTGGAATCTCAGGATGAGATCGGTGTCTTGACAGATACGTTTAACGACATGGCCCGGCAGATGGAGAAGACCCTGCTGACAGTGGAGAGTGAGCGCACGAAGCTGGATGCCTTGTTTCTACACATGACCGACGGCGTGGTGGCCTTTAATCGAAACGGCGAGGTAATCCACGCCAACCCCGCGGCGGAGGCAATGCTGGATCAACCTATCCCAGTGGGTGGATCTGTGACCTATGATGGGCTGTTCGGCGGCATTGCACCTCTGTGGGAGGTGCTCTCCCGAGATGGAGAAAGCTTGGAGGGAGAGATTTCCCGAGAGGACCGGGGACTGAAGCTGCTGTTTGCCCCATTTGACCGGGAGGAGCAGGCAGGGGTGCTGGTGGTGATTCACGACGTCACGGAGCAAATGAAGACTGAATTTATGCGTCGGGAATTTGTAGCCAATGTCTCTCATGAATTGCGCACACCTCTCACCAATATCCGAAGCTATGCCGAGACTCTGGCGGACGCGCCGGATTTGCCCGAGGATATGCGGGGTAGCTTCTTGCAGGTAATCCTCAATGAAAGTGACCGTATGACTCATATTGTGCAGGATCTTCTAACTCTTTCCAGGTTTGATTCCGGAAAGAACGGTCTGAACTTGTCCACCTTCCCTATAGGCGATGCCCTGCAGGATTTGTGCAGAGCAGTTCAGATGGAGGCCAACAAGCGAGGGCATAAGTTAGAGCTGCAAATGGAAGGTGGCCTGCCAGATCTCCGGGCCGACCGTGAGCGGATTTTGCAGGTACTGATGAACGTAGTATCAAACGCCATTAAGTACACGCCAGACAACGGACAAATTCTGATTGATGCTGGTTGTCAGGACGGCGGCGTATGGGTTGAGGTAACGGATAATGGCATAGGAATCCCAGCAGCAGACCGAAATCGAATTTTTGACCGCTTCTATCGGGTGGACAAGGCTCGCTCGCGGGAATCGGGAGGCACCGGTCTGGGCCTGTCCATCGCCAAAGAGATTGTAATACAGCATGAGGGCAGCCTGAGCTTGGTGGACCGTGAGGGACCTGGGACCACCATCCGTCTTGAACTGAAAACGGAGGGGCCAGCCCATGAACAGTAGAGGCAACCGCTATCGGGTGGAGAGAGGAAAGAGCATCCTTATTTTGCTGCTGACCGTTTCTGCCGTTTTGCTCATCTGCCGGTTTGGAATGTATCAAGATTTTAATTTGAGCGACAAGCAAAGGGAACCGTTGGGTAGTAATCTAGGTGGAATGAGCAACTCCAATAGCGAGGGAGTGCTGACCCTCCGGCCAGTCCGTATGGTGCTCCAGGGCAGCGAAGGCCGGTATGGGGTGCAGTACAGTCAGCCCGCAATCGGAGCATTGTTTGAAGCTGACTTCGGTAATCTCCTTCGCGAGGCACTGGATGTGGCTGGAGTGGCGGAATCCATCACGGAGACCCAGTGGCGGGAGAGCATCAATCAGGCGGGGATCTGGATCTATTATGATTTTATCTACCCTCTGCCCCTTGGCGAAATTTCCGTCTGGCTAAAAAATTCCGAGAGGCAGCCTGATTTAAATTGGAATGTCCGTCGGTTTCTATTGACGGAGTTTGAGGGGCAGAAAAGTCTTCTTTGCCTCGATGAGGACAGTGGACAGTACTACCGGTTTTCCCTGCCGGACAATGCCGGCGTGTCATGGGACTATCTGGTGAATGCATACGAGCCAAACGGAGCCACGTTTGCTTTTGAAGAACCGGAGAACTTTAGTGCCCTTGCGCCCTATACATTGATTTTAGAGAAGCCTGCTCAGAAGGTTTCTTATAGTGTGACAAATCCTCTAGCCGATTTGACGGAGGAGGATACGGATGAGCTTCTCAGGGCACTCTCCTTCAATCCCAAAGTAGTGTCCCAAATATCCGTGGCGGATGGGCAGCGGTTTCAAGACGGGCTGGACAGCATTGGACTCACCGAGGGAGGTACCATTACCTTCCATAGCCGTCAGGGCGGATCGAATCGCTATCAGGTAGAGGAGATGACCTCCGGGTCGCTGGTGGAGCGTTGCCGGGAACTGCTCTATCATGTGTTGGAACAGAGAATGGACGCTGGAACCTATCATCTCCGCAGTATCGCATTGGAAGACGATGGCGGCCGTGCAGAGGTTCTCTTCGAGTATCGGCTGGACGGAACACCGGTGCAGGTGTCCCGGGATGGATGGGCCGCCCGTTTCGTGTTTGCCGAGGGTGAACTATTGGACTTTACCATTCATGTTCGGCAGTATACCAAAACCGAAACGCCATCCCCCGTTTTGCCGGAAATCCAGGCCGCTGCGGCCATGAAAAGTCTCTTGCAGGAGGGGAAAGAACTGCTCCTTTGTTATATTGACTGGGGAGATACCACACAGGTGATGACTCGGTGGACAGCATA
This sequence comes from Bacillota bacterium, assembly GCA_017861415.1. GTDB lineage: Bacteria > Bacillota > Clostridia > Oscillospirales > Oscillospiraceae > Evtepia. Next base: position 6,583 of record JAGFXS010000011.1, on the reverse strand, counting down.
TTGACAGAATTTACGAAAGGGGGAGGGGCGGTGGAATGGTCAAAACTGAAAAATGTCATCATACTTTTGCTGCTAGCCCTGAACCTGTTTTTTCTGGTTTTGGTTGGAGGGCAGACTTATGAGCTAAGCCGTGCCCAGACACGGATGAAGGAGGAAACTCTGACGCTTTTGGAAAAGCAGGGGATTTTGGTTGAGGAAGATATGGTGCCTTGGGACGAGACCTATGAGAGCATTGCCCTCAGCCGGGAGCGGGATCGGGAAGAGGAACGCCGACTGGCAGAGGAGATCCTGGGCGGTGTGACATCCCAGCAGTTAGGAAGTACGACACAATATCACGGGAGCTTGGGGACGGTGCAATTTTATCAGTCCGGTCAGTTTTCCATCCAGTTAGATTCCGGAAAGGTGCCTCTGGAGGGAGAGGCTGAACGCCATGCCGTCGACTATCTGAAGGGTGTAGGGATTCCCGCTGAAGTGAAGGCTGTGAGCAGGGAAGAAGGAACTGTCACCGTTGAGCTCTGGCAGCTCTGGCAGGGTAAGCCCATGTTTACCTGCCAGATCAAGATGATCTACCAGGACAATGCACTGACCAAGGTGCAAGGGCTGCGCCTCTCGGGGGAGGAGCCCATGGCGGGCACCGCCGTAGGAGGGCTCGCCACAGAGACTCTGCTCATCCGACTGATGGGCGCGCTCAGGGATGCCGATGCAAAGGGCAGTTGGGATATCCAGCGCATTTTGCCGGGTTATCTCCACCGTACCACGGGGGTTTCCGCTCAGCGGGTTACGCTTATTCCTGTGTGGTGGATGGAAACGGTTCAAGGTGACTGCCTGGTTTTGAACTGTCTGGACGGCACACTGGAAGAGCTTCAAGAGTTGGGTTGGCGCTGAGTAATAAGATAAACCTCTATAAATAGCAGAAAAGGACGGTATCGATTGATACCGTCCTTTTTGTATGAATGCAATTGTCTACAAATAGTGGGAGATTAATCTTCTTGAAGCGCCTTGGCATCCTCAATGGCCTTCTGCTGAGCGGCGGGAGGCGCTTCCTCATAGCGGACAAAGTTGAAGGTGAAGGAACCACGGCTCTGGGTGAGGGAGCGCAGGTCGATGGCATAGGAGGTCATCTCGGACATGGGCACTTCCGCCTCCAGAACCTGCTCGCCGTCTCCGGTGGGATTCATGCCCATGACGCGACCGCGGCGCTTGTTGAGGTCGCCCATAACATCACCCAGGTAGCTGTCGGGAATAGTGACCTTCAGCTCGCCGATGGGCTCTAAAATGGTGGGAGCGGCGTTGGGGATACCTTCCTTGTATGCTATCTGCGCAGCGGTGCGGAAAGCCATTTCATTGGAGTCCACCGCATGATAAGAGCCATCATACAGGGTGGCCTTCAGCCCTACCAAGGGATAGCCGGCCAGAACACCATGCTGGACGGAGTCGCGGAGCCCCTTTTCCACGGCGGGGAAGAAGTTTCTGGGCACGCTACCGCCAAAGACTGCCTCGGAGAAGACAAGCTCATCTGTCTCATCCTGGGGCTCAAAGCGAATCCACACATCGCCGAACTGGCCACTGCCGCCGGACTGCTTTTTGTGGCGGCCGTGGGCCTCTACCTTTTTCTTAATCTTTTCGCGATAGGGGACACGAGGTGACTTCAGTTCACTGTCCACACCGAAGCGGGACTTTAGCCTGGAACACAGCACAGCGATCTGAATGTCGCCCACGCCGGAGAGGACCATCTGCTTGGTCTCGGCATTGTTGACTACAGTAAAGGTGAGGTCTTCCTCGTTTAGTCTGGTGAGGCCGGCGGCAATCTTGTCCTCCTGACCTTTGGTCTTAGGCAGGATTGCCATGGAGTAAACAGCGGCAGGGAAATCCAGAGGATCCAGTTTTACTACGTTGCGGGGGTCACAGAGGGTGTCACCGGTCTTCAGCTTATCCATCTTGGCGATGGCACCGATATCACCGCAGGCAAGTTTTTTAACTTCTTCGGTTTTCTTGCCGCGAATAAGGAAGAGGCGGCCTAATTTTTCTGTCTGGCCGGTACGGGCGTTCACCATAGGCATATCAGCTTCCACCGTGCCGGATAGAACTTTGATATAGGAGTATTTGCCGTACTGGTCGGAGACGGTTTTAAACACAAAGGCCACGGGGACAGCGCCAGGGGAAACGGCAAATTCCACGGAATCGCCCTGGGCATTCTCTCCGTGCTCGGGTCGAGCCTCCAGGGGAGAAGGAAGGAAGTTTACAATGCTGTCCAAAAGCATCTGGGTGCCCAGGCCGCTGTAGGCGGAACCGCAAACCACCGGGAACAGAGTGAGATCTTTGACGCCACTGTGAAGGCCCTGAACCATTTCAGCATAAGTGAAGGTCTCGCCGTTAAAGTAACGCTCCATAAACTCCTCGTTGGTCTCAGCCACGGACTCCACCAGCGCACCGTACAGCTCATCCAGAACATCCTGCTTGTTTTCAGGCACTGGAATCTCCCGACGGGTACCATTGTGCATATCATAGGCTCGCTTGTTCAGCACGTCAATGATGCCGATGACCTTCTTGTCGTCGTCCCAGATGGGGGCTGCCACGGGGGCAATATTCTTGCCAAAGGTCTCCCGAAGGGTTTCAAAGGCGGCATTATAATCGGAGTTTTCCTCGTCGGTCTTCGAGATATAGAGAATGCGAGGCAGCTTATTGGCCTCACAATATTTCCACGCCTTTTCCGCGCCAACGCTCATGCCGCTCTTTGCGGAGCAGACAATGATCGCTCCATCGGCCACCCGCAGTGCCTCAATCACTTCGCCTGCGAAGTCAAAGAAACCCGGGGTGTCCAAAAGATTTATCTTGCAACCTGCGTACTCCAAGGGGGCAACTGCGGTGGAGATGGAAAACTGGCGGCGCGTTTCCTCGGGGTCATAGTCGCAGGTGGTATTGCCGTCAGGAACCTTCCCCAAGCGGTCAATGGTACCGGTTTGGAAGAGCATGCGCTCCACCAGGGAAGTCTTTCCGTTGCCACCGTGTCCCAGCAGGCAGACATTACGGATGTTTTGGGCGGAATAGTTCATGTTGATGTTCTCTCCTTGTTCATAAAGATAGGCTGGAAGACACAGCCACCAGCCATAACGTGAGGGAGAAATGGGCACCGGAAGGGACCCCGAAAAAGGGCGAAAAGACCCCCCTTCTCCAAAGCCGGATCAGAAGCCGGTTACCTGCCTCACTTGTTTCACAATGCTGGATTAAGAACGCCCTGCTGCCGAACCGTCCGGCAGGCTTAGAACACTCAACTGTTGCCCGCGATACCACAGGCACTAAGGCCTTCACGGTACGCGCAGCGCCAAGTCAATCGTATCTACATGAAAATAGTATACAATAAAACTGGGGTGCTGACAACAAAAATTTATGAAATATGAGAGGAAGGGGAGAAAGGGGGCGAAGAGAGCCAAGAGAGCTAAGGAGCTAAAGTCGATTCAGAATCTGAGGAGGGCAGCAATTTAACAGTGCCATCCGCCAGTGCAACGGAATAGGTTTCCTCCGTATGCTCCGGCCGGGTCACAAGAAACAGGTGAGCGTCACCCTCAGGGGTGAGGCCTTCGTAGGTGATAGTCATGGGATCCGAAGGAGGGAGGGAGAAGTAATCAATGAGCAGTGCTTCTGCGCCCTCGGCGTCTAGAGGTTCGTTTTCTGTGAGACCTTTGTTACCTGGGAGGGCGGTCTCAGCTTTCGGCGCACCGGCGGTGTAGACATCGCTTCGGAGACTAGATTCCGGGGCAAAATCGTCCATTCCCCCCTCGGGAGGTGAAACAATAGAGACGGATACATCAGCTTCCTTGCCGGTAATGGTGTGAACGTTGTTGTCGGCAGAAGTGCTGCCATCGCTGCCTGCGACTCTGTTTGAAGTGGTGCCGCCGCTGGACGAGGTGGTGTATTTCGTCGATTCCTCAGCCGGATCGTTGCTGCGGGAGGAAGGAGAAGCTTCGTTGTCCTCTGCAACTTGCAGAGCGGAGATCTGGGTACTCTCATCCAGGCTGCCGGCGCCCGTCTCAGAGGTTGCCTCTTTCTGATAGGCCTTATCCATGGTGCCGGGAGCAGTCTCAACGCTGTGATACATGGGGAGGATGCGACTGCCGATGGCGGTAGCAGTAATGATCAGGAAGAAAACTGCCGCCGTGGAAACCCACCGGCGTAGCTTAGTCCTATTGGAGGGGGAGAGGATGATGGGGGCAGCGGGAGATGACTCGGCGCGGATGGCTGCCATAATATTACCTGCTAGGTGGGCAGGCGGCTCGCTATTCAGCAGGGCAAGGTCCTGGTGAATTTGTAAAAGCTCTTGCTCTAAACGGCGGCAATGGTCACAGACGGAAAGGTGGTCTCGGAGTTTTTCCGCCTCTTTATCCGTAAGCGCACCGTCTATCTGCTGGGTAAGCAGCAGTTCAAATTCCGTACAGGGGGTCATGCATGACCACCTCCTTTACTTGCCTTTGCCTCTTCTGACGCAGACCGTTCAAAATAGTTCCCTTGCGCCTCTAAAATACGACGAAGGGCCAGGCGGGCACGGGCAATCCGGGATTTCACCGTGCCCAATTCCAAATCCAAAAGTTCTGCAATTTCCTGATAGGATAGCCCATCGATTTCCCGTTGAATTAAAATCTCGCGGTGCTCATGGGAAAGGGCCTGCATGGCCTTGGACAGCGTTTCGTGGAGATCCCGCTGAAGGGCGCGCTCTTCCGGGGCATTTTTGTAGTCAGGTAAATAAGCGGCAGTTTGACGCTCCTCATCGTCCAGCGAGACCGTTTGCAGCACCGTGAACCGCCGCTTTTCATGACGAAGAAAGTCAATACAGGCATTAGTGGCCAGACGATACAGCCAGGTAAAGAACGTGGCATCTTCCTGAAATCGCCCAAGGCCGCGCCAGGCGTTGAGGAAGGCGGTCTGAGTCAGCTCTTCCGCATCCTCGGGGTTTCCCGTCATGCGAAAAGCCAGATTATAAATGGGTCGCTGATACAGTTGTACCAGCTGGGCAAAGGCATCCTGATCGCCTTCCCGGGCCAATTTTACCAACAGTTGGTCCGCTGTTTGCACGATGGTTCACCTCGATCCGGAAACTATTTCAGCTCCCGCTTGATTCCCGCGGTAATGCGGTAGACATCCTCCAGCGTTGTGATGTGGGCAATCTGTTCTTTCCAATAGGAGGCATGGGGCACGCCCTTGAGATACCAAGCGTAGTGGCGCCGGGCCTCAAGACAGGCGACTTTCTCTCCTTTATACTGCGCGGACAGTTCGAACTGTCGAACAGCGGTTTCACACCGGCGGGCAAGAGGGGGCATGGGAGGTATCTCCCGCCCTTCCAGAGCGGCGGCAGCCTGCTCAAAGATCCAGGGGTTGCCGAAAACGCCCCGGCCGATCATCACCATGTCCGCTCCGGTGTAGTTTAAGATACGGACAGCGTCTTCACCGGAAAAGACGTCTCCGTTAGCCATTACGGGTATGGACACTGCCTGTGCTACCTCCCGGATAAGGTCCCAATTGGCGACACCGCTGTACATCTGCACCTTGGTTCGGCCGTGGACGGCAAGGGCAGCGATTCCCAAGGCCTCCAGTCGTTTGGCCAGCTCAACACAGACTATGGAACCGCGATCCCAGCCTAGGCGCATCTTTACGGTGACAGGCACCCCGCGGGCGCCCCGCAGGACAGCCTCTGCCACAGCGCAGGCCTTATCTAGGTCGCGCAGCAGGCCGGAGCCGTCTCCACTGTTAGCTACCTTGGGAACTGGGCAGCCCATATTGATGTCAATGATGTCCGCCCCGGAAACCTCCAGGGCAATGGCGGCAGCCTCCTCCATGCAGGCGGGATCGCTGCCAAAAATTTGAACTCCAGCTGGGTGCTCATCCGCTCCCAGCTTGAGGAGGGGAATAGACTTCTTGTCCTGGTAGCAGAGGGCCTTAGCACTCACCATCTCGCTGACGGTGTAGCCCGCCCCCAAATCCCGGCATATGGTGCGGAAGGCAAGGTCGGTGACGCCGGCCATGGGGGCCAACGCCAGCTTGGAGTCAATGGTTACGGAGCCAATTTTCAAAGAGTTCACCTCAGAATAATGCAGTCAAAATTTCGGTCAAATTATCATATCATGCCCTTCAGGGTGCTGGCAAGGGGAAGTGGCACCCTCATGTCTAAAAAAGAAAGCCCTGCCTTTTACGAAAAGGCAGGGCTTTGCACCTTCGCTTATGACTGTCCCTGCGACGCAAAGTAGTCTCGCGTTTGCTGGGCGTTGCGCATAATCTCCTCCCGAAGGGCTTCTAAGGACGGAAATTTCTCTTCGGGGCGAATAAACTTATAAAATTCCATTCGCACCTTCTGCCCATAAAGATCGCCGGAGAAGTCCAGTATAAAGCCCTCCACAGTAATGGTCTCCCCGTCGTCCACGGTAGGCCGCCGCCCTACGTTGGTTACGGCAATGTGGTTCTCCCCGTTTTCCAGCCAGACTCTGGTGGCATAGACCCCAAGAGCGGGGGGGAGGACGTTGGGCTTCAGCTTCAGATTCACGGTGGGAAAGCCTAAGGTAGAGCCTAATTTTTTTCCGTGAGAGACTGTATCACT
>JAGFXS010000077.1 GCA_017861415.1 Bacillota bacterium | reverse complement strand
CGTAGGCCCAGCCATCTCCGCCGATGCACCAGACAGACTTGTATCCGAACATATCCTTCATCGCCAACAGATTCTGAAGGTCAGTGGCATTGGCAGGTGTCTGCTCCAGTGCTTTGGTGAGGGCCTCGGTCAGCACCTCGCCCTTTTCGCGGGAGCTATTAGCATCCTTGCTGCACTTCAGCCATGCCTTGGCGGCGGCAACCACTTCAGCGGGGGTTGCGGCATCATCAGCGATGGCCTTGGCCAGAGTTTCAGCCGATTCCTGGCGAGAGGCCACAGCCAAGCTCATGCCGAAGCCGAATTCGGCGGCATCCTCGAAGAGGGAGTTTTCCCAGGCGGGGCCACGGCCCTTCTTGTTCACTGTATAGGGAGTGGCGGGGGCGCTGCCGCCCCAGATGGAAGTACAACCCGTAGCGTTGGCGATGTACATATGATCGCCGTAGAGCTGGGTAACCAGGCGCACATAGGGCGTCTCGCCGCAGCCGGCGCAGGCACCGGAGAACTCCATAAGAGGTTGCAGGAACTGACTTCCCTTCACCGTGTCCTTGGCGTAGGGAGTTTCCTTTCGGGTCACGTTTTCCACGCTGTAGTTGAAGACCTCCTGCTGCTCTATCTGGCTAGCCAGGGGGCGCATAACAAGGGCCTTTTTCTTGGCGGGACAGGCGGCAACACAGCTTCCGCAGCCGGTACAGTCCATGGGGGAGATCGTCACAGAGAAGGCAAAAATTTCGCAGCCCTTGCCGCGCATATCCCGCGCCTTGGTGGCCCGGGGCGCACGCTCTACCTCGGCGGCATCCATGACCATGGGACGGATGACGGCGTGAGGACAGACATAGGAGCAGATATTACACTGAACGCAATGTTCGGGGATCCAACTGGGCACAGTGACGGCGATACCGCGCTTTTCAAAGGCAGCGGTGCCCTGGGGCAGGGTGCCGTCCACAGTGGGGAGAAGCTTGGAAACGGGGATGGAGTCGCCCCGCATGGCATTGGCAGGGAGCAAAACATCCTTCACATACCGGGCTAAATCAGCACGGTTAGTCTTCACCACGATTTCCTCGTTGTCGTCGGCAACGTCGGCCCAGCCTGTGGGAACCGTGATCTCCCGGACGCCCTCAAAGCCTGCGTCCACGGCGGACCAGTTCATCATCACCACGTCGCCGCCCTTGTGCCCATAGCTCTTCACAATGGCTTCCTTCATCTTCTCAATGGCCATATCTTCAGGGATTACCTTGGCAAGTTTGAAGAAGGCCGCCTGCAAAATTGCGTTGGAGCGATTGCCCAAGCCTAGTTCCCGGGCCTTGGTGGTGGCGTCACAGGTGTAGAACTTAATGTTGTTGTTGGCCAAATAACGCTTGGCGGCGGCGGGGAGCACCCGGTCCAGCTCATCCAGATTCCAGGCGCAGTTAAGAAGGAATGTGCCACCAGGCTTAACATCCTGCACAATGTCGAACTTCTCAATATAGGCGGGCAGGTGACAGGCTACAAAGTCAGCCTTGGAAACATAGTAAGTGGAGCGGATTGGCTTTTTGCCGAAGCGCAGGTGGCTGATGGTCACGCCGCCGGACTTCTTGGAGTCATACTGGAAGTAGGCCTGCACCTTTAGATCAGTGTTGTCGCCGATGATCTTAATAGAGTTCTTATTGGCGCCCACAGTGCCATCGGAGCCCAGACCCCAGAACTTGCAGGAAATGGTGCCGGGATCGCTGACGTCGGGATCTTCGTTGATGGGCAGAGAGCGACCGGTGACATCATCGGTGATGTTGATGGTGAAGCTGCGCACGGGAGTCTCTGCCTGCCCGTTGCGGAACGCGGAGAGGATGCCGCCGGGGGTGGTATCCTTAGAGCCTAAGCCGTACCGACCGCCTACCACACGGCAGGTTGCCAGAGGTGTACCCGCCAGAGCGGTAACCACATCCTGATACAAAGGCTCGCCGATGGCGCCGGGCTCCTTGCAACGGTCCATGACCACAATGTTCTTGGCGGTTTTGGGGATGGCAGCCACAAACCGATCTGTGGCGAAGGGGCGGTACAGGCGCACCCGCACCAGGCCTGCCTTCTCTCCCTTGGCGTTCAGATAGTCCACAACCTCCTCGGCGGCCTCGCACATGGAGCCCATAGCCACCATGACGGTCTCCGCCTCGGGATGTCCGTAATAATTAAAGAGTTTATAATCGGTTCCGGCCTTTTCATTGACCTTTTCCATGTAAGCTTCCACCACACCGGGGAATGCCTCATAGTAGCTGTTGCACGCCTCACGAGTCTGGAAGAAGATGTCGGGATTTTGGGCGGAGCCGCGGAGCACAGGGCGCTCCGGATTTAAGGCACGGTTCCGGAAGGCCTGTAGTGCGTCCATGTCCACCATGCTACGGAGCTCTTCATAATCCCAGACCTCCACCTTCTGGAGCTCATGGGAGGTCCGGAAGCCGTCAAAGAAGTGCAGCACAGGCACTCGGCCTGCAATGGTAGCCAGATGGGCCACGGCGCCCAAATCCATGACCTCCTGGGGATTACAGCTGGCCAACAAAGCATACCCTGTACTCCGGCAGGACATCACGTCAGACTGGTCGCCGAAGATGGAAAGGGCGTGGGTAGCCAGGGCGCGGGCGGAGACGTGGGTGACGCTGGGCATCAGACTTCCTGCAATTTTGTACATATTGGGAATCATCAGCAGGAGTCCCTGAGATGCGGTATAAGTCGTGGTCAAGGCGCCGGCAGTGAGTGATCCGTGAACCGCGCCCGCCGCGCCGCCCTCAGACTGCATAACGGAAACCCGGGCCGCCTGCCCGAAAATATTGGGACGTCCCTCAGCCGCCCATTTGTCGGCCAATTCAGCCATCACAGAGGATGGAGTAATGGGATAAATGGCTGCAACCTCAGTAAATGCATAGGAAACGTGAGCTGCCGCAGTGTTGCCGTCCATTGTTAAAAGCTTTCTTGCCATGGATGCATTCCTCCTATAAAAAATGCTTTAAACGCCTGCCTTCCTCCAGCGGTGGAAGGCCCTTAATTTTAAAATTCAATTCGCCTTATTTTATCGTATATTTAACATAATCTTATCATTAACTATTCTTCTTGTAAATGAAGGATGTTGCCAAACTTCTTTCGCCCGGAGTATAGGGAAAACAGAGATAATGCCGAAAGTTAAAAATTCCCCATGTTTTTCGGGGGGTATTTGTATAATGTGTCAACAACTTTTTTGTGTTTCTGCCACACTTCCGCAGCTTACCCGCCCCAATGTTCAGAAACGCCCTCTACGGAGAGTAAAATCTAACTATTTGATTTCGTGATTTTTCCGAGCACGCTTTTTCACTATGAGGAAAAGCTTGTGCATTTCGGCAGTTTATGGCATGATTTAGTGTAAGACGCTTCTTGGTTTTATACAGACTAAGCCATTCTATGAACCAGCAGCTTTGCGTCAATTTGCATGAAAGGACGCCCCGACATGCTGTACAAAATTCGATCTCTGGGATTGCAGGGAGTCTCAGGCTACGAGGTCACGGCTGAGTGCGATCTTTCGGGCGGACTTCCCGCCTTTGACATTGTCGGCCTGCCGGATGCTGCCGTAAAGGAAGCTCGTGAGCGGGTCCGTGCGGCGGCCAAAAACAGCGGTTTTACTTTCCCCGTCAGCAGGATAACCGTTAATCTGGCTCCGGCTAACTTACGCAAATCCGGAACCGTCTATGATCTTCCCATCCTTTTGGGCATCCTGGCCGCGGGCGGACAGCTGACTCTGGAGGATCAGGAGGCCGCATTTGTTGGGGAGCTCTCTCTTTCGGGTACCTTGCGGCCGGTGGTGGGCATGCTTCCCATGGCCTTAGCCGCTCAAAAAGCCGGCATCCAGCGGTTGTATGTACCGGCGGATTCTGCCCCCGAGGCCACCCTGGCCCACGGACTTAGCGTCTACCCGGTGGAAACCGTGGAGGAATTGGTTTTGCATCTTCGGGGCAAAGTACCACTGACCCCGGCGGCACCCTTTCTCGGCCGGGCGGATTTTGACGACCTGCCTGATTTTTCAGAGGTAAAGGGCCAAGCCCATGTAAAGCGGGTGCTGGAGATTGCTGCGGCAGGGGGGCACAACCTCTGTATGGTGGGCCCTCCCGGCTCGGGCAAAAGCATGCTGGCCCGGCGACTTCCCTCTATTCTGCCCCCACTTGCCCATGGCGAATCCTTGGAAACAACAGGAATCCATTCTGTCATGGGTATGACCACCAAGGAGCAGCCTCTCATAACCAGCCGACCTTTCCGCAGCCCCCACCACACCATCACCGCCACGGGGATGGCCGGCGGCGGCACCCCCATTCCCCGCCCGGGTGAGATCTCCCTAGCCCACAACGGCGTGCTGTTTTTAGACGAGCTGCCGGAGTTCCACAAGGACGTTTTGGAGGTGCTCCGCCAGCCTATGGAGGAAGGGTGTATTCACATCGTACGAGCTGCAGCGGCAGAGTCCTTCCCCAGTCGCTTCATGCTGGTCTGCGCCATGAACCCCTGTAAATGTGGCTGGTACGGACATCCCTCCGGACGCTGCCGCTGCAGCCCGGGTGAGGTCTCCCGCTATTTGGGGAAGCTCTCCGGCCCCCTTCTGGACCGGATCGACCTCTACACCGAGGTGCCGCCTTTGGACTTTCAGGAGCTGTCCCGGGGCTCAGAGGGAGAATCCTCCCAGGCTATCCGCAGCCGGGTATTAAATGCGCGGGAGCGGCAGTTGTCCCGCTTTGGCAGCAACGGCCCCCTGTGCAACGCTGATATGGATCAGGCAGAGCTTCAGGCCCACTGTCAGTTGGATGAGGCCGCCCGAAAAATTCTGCAGGGCGCCTACGTTCGCATGGGGCTCACCGCTAGAAGCTACGACCGGCTTCTGCGTGTGTCCAGAACCCTGGCGGATCTGGAGGAATCAGAGCAAGTGGAAGCCCACCATGTGGCCGAGGCCATCCAGTACCGGGCACCTGAATACTTACGGCGATAATATGAAACAGCCATTTACAAGCATACCCCAAAATAACAGATTTTTTCGCAGCAAATGTTGCGCGGAGGTAAATAACATGTCAAATCCGGAATATACTACAATGGCCCAGGAAATCATTTTGCTCAAGCTGGGTGAGCTGGTGCTAAAGGGACTGAATCGCCGGGGCTTTGAAGATAGGCTCATGGGCAACGCTAAAAAGAGTCTGCGTCCCTTTGGTTCCTTTCGAATTTATTCCAAGCAGTCCACCACCTATGTGGAGCCACAGGATGAATCCTGCGACATGGATGGCGCCTACGGGGCCATGTGTAAGCTCTTCGGCGTGGCTGGTCTCTCGCGGGCAAAAGCCTGTGAGAAGACGGCAGAGGCCATGCTGGATACAGCCAAGACCTACCTGCACACCACCTTGATGGAGGCAAAATCCTTTAAGGTGGAATCCAAGCGGGCGGACAAGTCTTTTCCCATGTCTTCCATCCAACTGTCTCAATTTGTGGGGGGAGAGCTTCACGACGCCTTTCCTCATTTAAAAGTGGATGTGCGGAATCCGGAGGTCACCGTGCACCTGGAGGTGCGGGATCACGCAGCCTATGTCCATGCTGACCCCACCCCCGGTGCCGGCGGCCTCCCTGTAGGCATGGGAGGCCGAGCCATTTCCCTCCTCTCCGGAGGGATTGACAGTCCCGTGGCCTCCTGGATGATGGCCAAGCGGGGCGTTACCCTAGAGATGATCCACTTTTTCAGCTATCCCTATACCTCCCCCGAAGCCAAGGAAAAGGTGCTGGACTTAGCCCGGATCCTCGTCCCCTGGTGCGGCAAGCTGACGGTGCATATCGTCCCCTTCACCGCCATTCAGGAAACTCTGATGCGAGGCGCGCCGGAGGATCTCTTTACCGTCCTCATGCGACGCTACATGATGCGCATTGCCGAAGGGGTGGCCCACCGTACCGGCTGTCGGGGCATCGTCACAGGAGAATCCCTGGGGCAGGTGGCCAGCCAGACCATGGAGGCTATGATGTGCACCGGCGCTGTCTGTACCCTGCCCATCCTGCGACCCGTAGTGGGCATGGACAAGGAAGAGATTGTGCGCCTTGCCCGGCGCATCGGCACCTTTGAAACCTCTATCCTCCCCTACGAGGATTGCTGTACTGTATTTACTCCTCGTCATCCCCGCACCAAACCCACTTTGGAAGAAGTGATCGCAGCGGAGGCCTCTTTGGATATGGATGAATTGGTAAGAGCCGCCATCGCCGACATTGAAAGGGTGAATTTGAATCCATGAGCCATACCGCTGAACTCATTGCCGATCATTATCACCACCGGTGGCCTCGGCCCCACCTGTGACGATCTCACCAAGCAGACCCTGGCCTCGGCTTTCGGGAAAAAGCTGGTGTACCATGAGGATATTGCCCGGCAGATGGAGGGCTATTTTGCCCGACTGGGCCGTCCGGTGACGGAAAACAACTACCAGCAGTGCTGGCTACCCGAGGACTGCACCATCCTGGAAAACGACCGGGGAACCGCTCCCGGCTGTGCCATATTCGGCGAGGACTGTCTGGTCATCATGCTTCCCGGCCCCCCCTCGGAATGCAGCAACATGTTCGACAAGCAGGCCGCGCCCCTTCTGCAAAAGCTGTCAAATGAAGTCATCGTTTCCCATAGTCTGCGGGTCTTCGGCATCGGCGAATCTGCCGCCGAGGAGTTGCTCCGGGATCAGATGAACCGTTTAACAAACCCCACCCTGGCCCCCTACGCCAAGAGCGGAGAGGTGGAGCTGCGCATCACCGCCAAGGCTGACACCGAGGAAGCGGCGGAGGCTATGATTGCCCCCGTGGAAGCTGAAGTTCGGGAGATTTTAGGAAATAAGGTCTACGGCGTTAACGTTGACTCCTTAGAGCAGGTCTGTCTATCCCTTTTGATAGAAAAAGGCGTTACCGTGGGCACTGGTGAGTCCTGCACCGGCGGACTCATCGCCAAACGGCTGACGGATCTCCCCGGCGCCTCCAAGGTCTTTACAGGCAGCATTGTCAGCTATACAAACGAGGTGAAAGCTCAGCTTCTGGGCGTTCCGGAGGCGCTCATCGCCCAGCACACTCCCGTTTCTGCTCCCGT
>JAGFXS010000010.1 GCA_017861415.1 Bacillota bacterium | reverse complement strand
TTGCCACCCCCGTCAATCTCCCGATCAAAGGAACCCTCCGGACGGCTATCCCCCACGGAAACGATACGGCTGCCCTCCACGGCGACATAGGCACGGGGCAGCACCGTAAAGGCATCATCCATCAGAAGGGCGGTGCAGTTGTAAAGTAAAGTGGTCATCCTCCCGCTCCTTTGTCCTTACAGCTTATTTAGGCAACCTAAAATCAAGGCGGAGAAGGTCTCCTTCGCCGCGGCTGCCGCGGCTAAGACCTCCTGTTCGGAGAGGGGCTGGGGCAAAATCCCCGCCGCCATGTTGGTGATGAGGCTGACCCCCAGCACTTCCATGCCGCAGTGGGCGGCCACGATGACCTCCGCCACAGTGGACATACCCACAGCGTCGGCGCCCCACGCACGGGCCATGCGGACCTCCGCCGGCGTCTCATACTGGGGGCCGGGAAAATACAGATAAATCCCTTCCCGCAGGGAGATACCCTGACTGTGGGCGGTCTCCCGGGCTAAATCCTGGAGCCGAGGGGTGTACAAATAGCTGGCATCAGGAAAACGGGGACCGAACTGGGGCAGGTTTTCACCCCGCAGAGGAGAATCTAAAAAGGGCTTGATCTGATCGGTAATCAGCATCAGCTCCCCTGCTTTGAAGTCCTGATTTACGCCGCCGGCGGCGTTGGTAACCATCAGGGTGTCTGCTCCCAGAAGCCGGAATACCCGTATGGCATAGGTGGTCTCCTCATAGGAGTAGCCCTCGTAGTGGTGCATTCGTCCCTGCATCACCACCACAGGCTGACCCGCTAAATGGCCGAACACCAGCTGTCCCTTATGGCCGGGAGCGGTGGAGGTTTTGAAATGGGGGATCTCCCCGTAGGGTACCACCGTAGGCTCTTCCACCCGGTCTCCCAGCTCCCCGAGGCCAGAGCCTAATACCATGGCCACCTTGGGCTGAAATCCGCCTATCCGCTGTCGCAAATAGTCAGCGCTCTCCTCATAATGGGAAAAAGGTATATTCATACGGTACACTCCTTTCGTCAACGGGCGAACACCCTGCCCACAGGCAAAAGGGGACGCGCACCCAGTAAATTCCTCTTTCTTGAGGTATCTTACACCAGCCCACCTCAAAATGCAATTCATTTCAGCGGTTTGAACCCCGCTCCCATTCAATTTGGCTGTTTTTACGAGGTTTCATGCGGAAAGACTGATATTTTTCTCTCCATTGTGGTATAGTGATGGCAAAGACCTAACTTACTCCGTAAACTCCTTTGATTTGCCTCCCTTGTCTGGGTTTCTGCCACTCAGCAGGACATGAAGAAAGGATGGTCGTGATGCCAAAAGGACGAAAGCCGAATCCTGTACAAAAGGAATGGGTATCCTTGATGAAGCAGGAGGCGCGATTCCGGGAGAAACGCATTTCCACAGCCCCCACACGCTTGGAGGAAGCCCTAACGGAGAAAATCCCGGACAAACTAGAGGATACCTTATATAAGGCTTTTGCCAAATCCTTCTCTCTGGTCTTTCAAAGAGGGGGAGGGCTCATTGAGAAGACCTACTCCAAGAAACGCCGCCACGATGAGTATCAAAGGGCAGCTGAAACTGCCCGGGAAAAACAGGACCGGGCCTCCTATCGGGCCTTTTCCCTGCGTGCCCGGAACCGTTCCGCCGGACACGTCCTCTTTGCCGGGGTGGAAGGGGTGGGTCTGGGTCTTCTAGGAATCGGCCTGCCCGACATCCCCCTCTTTTCCGCCGTGCTCCTGCGGAGCGTCTATGAGATCGCCATGAGCTACGGCTTTGGCTACGAATCCCCCGAAGATCAGCTTTTTATTCTCCTTCTTATTGAAGCGGCCCTCTTAGACGGTGAGGATCACCCACCCAAAGACGAAGCCATCAACCACTGGATTGATTGGGGAAAGGCACCGGAGGTCTCCTTGAAGGAACAGGTCGACCGCTGCGCCCACGCCCTGGCCGCCCGCCTTCTCTATATGAAGTTCATTCAGGGGATCCCCCTGGTGGGGGCATTGGGTGGGCTTTCCGATGGTTTCTACCTCCAGCAGGTAACAGAATACTCCAGGATTAAATACAAGAGACGTTTTCTACGACAAGGCACACCGCCAGTTTCTCCTTCAAAACTGGACTAATTCACAAAATTTAACATGACTCCTACCATCTCTTGACAGGGCGGGGGAGCGATTATTATAATAAAGTATTATCGTGCTTCACACAGATACGATTGTTTTTGTGCGCTTTAGAGCGTGAAAGACCGAGGCGAACCGCCCGGCCTTAGAAAGGGGTTACTATTCATGGCAAACATCGATCGCGTATTTAACTTTTCCGCAGGCCCTTCCATGCTTCCCCTGGAGGTACTAAACCGTGCCGCCGCTGAAATTACCAATTATGGCGGTTCTGGCATGTCAGTCATGGAGATGAGCCATCGATCTAAGGCTTTCCAGAAGATTTTTGATGATACCCAGGCCAAGTTCCGTCGACTCATGAACATCCCTGACAATTACAAGATCCTCTTTATGCAGGGCGGCGCTTCCCAGCAGTTCTCCATGGTGCCCCTGAATCTCATGGGCAAGACCGGCAAGGCCGACTACGCTGACACCGGCAACTTTGCAAACCTGGCACTGAAGGAAGCCAAGAAGTACGGCGAGGTTCATGTGGCCGCCAGCTCCAAAGACAGAAATCACGTCTATATCCCCACTCAGGAGGAGCTTGTCCTCTCTCCCGACGCTTCCTATTTCCACTACTGCGCTAACAACACCATCTGCGGCACCGAGTGGCAGTACGTCCCCGAAACCGGCGATGTGCCCCTGGTCTGCGACATGTCCTCCAACATCATGTCCCGTCCGGTGGATGTCTCCAAATTCGGCCTCATCTATGCCGGTGCCCAGAAAAATCTGGCCCCCGCAGGTCTCACCATCGTCATCATCCGTGATGATCTTCCCCTGTATCCCTTCCCCTATACCCCCGTCATGATGGACTATCAGACCATTATTAAGGGTGACTCCATGTACAACACCCCGCCCTGCTGGTGTATTTATATCCTGGGTCTGGTCTGCGACTGGGTGGATGCTCAGGGCGGCGTCCCCGGAATCGAAGTCATCAAGGCCAAGAAGGCCAAGATGCTCTATGATGTGCTGGATGCCTCGAAGCTCTTCCACTGTCCGGCAGAGCCCGGCTCCCGTTCCGACATGAACGTCACCTTCCGCTCCGGCAACGAGGAACTGGACGATCTCTTTGTCAAGGAAGCCACTGCCGCCGGCCTCACCACTCTGAAGGGTCATCGGAACGTGGGTGGCATGCGCGCTTCCATCTACAACGCCGTTCCCGTGGAAGGCGTTGAGCGACTCTGCGACTTCATCCAAACCTTCGAAAAGAATCACTGAGCCCATACGGCTAACCAGAATAGAAAGGGTTCAATTGCTATGTATAAGATTAAAACCATGAACAAGATTTCCCCCAAGGGCCTTGCTAAGCTGGATCCCGCTCGCTTTGAGGTCGGCGACCAGCTCACCGGGGAGGACGCCATTCTGCTCCGCTCGGCCAAGCTTCATGACTATGACTTCCCCGCCGAGACCCTGGCCGTGGCCCGGGCCGGTGCAGGTGTGAACAACATTCCCCTAGACCGCTGCTCCGAACTAGGCATCGTGGTCTTTAACACCCCCGGTGCCAACGCCAACGCCGTGAAGGAGCTGGCCATCGCCGCCCTGCTTCTGGCCTCCCGGAACATTTCCGGTGGCATTCAGTGGGTCAAGGAGCAGGCCGCCGCTGGTGCCGATGTGGCCGCCGTGGTGGAGACTGGAAAGGCTCAGTTTGCCGGGGTGGAGATTCTTGGCAAAACCTTGGGTGTTGTGGGTCTGGGTGCCATCGGCATCCAGGTGGCAAACGTCGCCGCCGCCCTAGGCATGGACGTGGTGGGCTATGATCCCTACCTTTCTGTTGCCTCCGCCCTGACCCTGGACCCCCGCGTCACCTATGTCCAGTCATTAGACCGCCTCTATGCTGTCTCCGACTATATCTCCTTACACCTGCCCATGAACGCTGAGACCCGTGGCTCCATCAATCAGGAGACCATTGCCAAAATGAAGTCCGGCGTTCGCATCATCAATCTGGCCCGGGGCGAGCTGGTAAACGACACCGACATGATAGCCGCTTTGGAGTCCGGCCGTGTGGCGGCCTACGCCACCGACTTCCCCAACGGGGAGATCACCGGTGCCAAGAACGTGATTCCCATCCCCCATCTGGGCGCCTCCTCCGAGGAGAGCGAGGAAAACTGCGCCATGATGGCTGCCATTCAAGTGCAGGATTATCTGGACAACGGTAACATCGTAAACTCCGTGAACATGCCCGCTCTTTCCATGGATTGGAGTGCTACCACCCGCCTTGCCCTTCTGTGCAACACCCGTTCCGCCTGCACTACCGATCCGGCCTCCGCCATCACCGGCCGCCTGTCCGCTGCAGGTATCACTCCTGTCGCCATGGCCAGCAAGGTCAGAGGCGATTACGCCTACATGCTGCTGGATGTCAACGAGACAATCCCTGCCGACCTCATCGCTGACCTGAAAGCCATTGACTGCGTTTTGCGGGTACGCGTACTGACACACTAAGGAGTTTGATCATGAGTAGTAAGATTCAGATTGACGAGAGCGCCTGGGTAGATAAAAGCGCCGCCCTTCGGGGCAGTGTCACCCTGGGCCCCGAAGTTGGTGTATGGTGCAATGCCGTCCTCAGAGGTATCGGTATGAACATCACCGTGGGCCGCCGCAGCAACGTCCAGGACTGTGTGGTCATC
The DNA here is from genome assembly GCA_017861415.1 of Bacillota bacterium. GTDB lineage: Bacteria > Bacillota > Clostridia > Oscillospirales > Oscillospiraceae > Evtepia. Next base: position 10,914 of record JAGFXS010000010.1, on the reverse strand, counting down.
CACGGTGACATCGGTCATGATGTGGTCATCGGAGAGCGTGTCTCCCTGGGACACGGCGCCGTGATCCACGGCTGTACCATCGAGGACAACTGCGTCATCGGCATGGGCTCTGTGGTGCTGGATCATGCTGTCATCGGCGCTGGCTCCATCGTGGGTGCAGGGGCCGTGGTTCCCGCCGGCATGCAGGTGCCCCCCGGCAGTCTGGTCGTCGGTCTGCCCGGCAAGATCAAAAAGCAATTGGGCCTAGAGGCACTGGAGGATAACATCCGTAACGCAGAGGAATATTGGAAATTTGCCTTAGAGCAGAAAGCTCTGGAACAGGAGTAAATCCGAATTTCCGCGTGATCTGCGTTTTCTCGTACCTACCCACCATCACCCCTCGAGATACGTGTCTCGGGGGGTGTTCCCGCCCTAAGGAGGCCTGACCATGATTTCTCAAACCTACACCCTCACCCAGCCGGAGCTCCTCCGGTTTGAAGACCTGACAGGAAAACCCTGCCTGGGTCTGGATCAGGAATGGTTCAGGGATGCCTGGCAGCGCAGGGCAGGCTGCGGCCCTACCACGGCCGCCACCTTAATGACTTATCTGGCCCGAACAAAACCTTCCTTGTCTTCTCTGGCACCAGAGGTGCCCAGAACTGCTTCGGACATTCTTCCATATATGGAGGCAGTCTGGCAGGACGTGACCCCTACGCCCATGGGAGTAAACACCCTGGCCCTCTTTACCGACGGCAGCCGTACCTATGGGGCGCGCCAGGGCATATCCCTTGCCTGTCGAAGTCTTTCTATCCCCGGTTTGAATCAAAACAAGCGTCCTACTCTGGAGCATTGCATCTCCTTTATCCGGGAGGCACTGGAGGCCGACTGTCCCGTGGCCTTTCTCAATTACTCCAACGGAGCCCTCACGAATCTGGACAGCTGGCATTGGGTGCCGCTCATTGCTCTCACCCTCGGTGATCCCGACAGCTGCCACTGTACCATACTGGATGCAGGGAGGAAGCACGTCATCGACTTCGCCCTGTGGCACCGAACCAGCTGTCTGGGCGGCGGATTCGTCTCTCTTCACCCCGAGGCATGAGAAACCCCCTGCCGGCATCCGTCTTTTCTTAGACATTCCGGCAGGGGGCTATTTACAGTTTTAATTATTTCTTCAGCAGCTTTCCGTTCACGGCAATGTGGTCTAGGCCATTGGCATGATACACAAAGGTACAACCGCACTCCTCACCCAGGACCTCTTTCACTGCGGCGGTGAGCCCTTCTGCCAGAAGCTCAATCTTATCAACGGGCATGGTGGATGCTTCCAAGTTGATAGTGATGTCCTTCTTTTCCACAAGAGGCTTGCCGTTTTCGTACACGGTTTCATACTCGTTAAAATAGGTGTGAATCTTGGGCCCCTTTTCCCCCCTGAATACGGGAACAGTGCCTGCGAACAGCTTCTCCGCCAGAAGATCACGGGTCTCGGGGGCTAATTTGGTTGTGTTAACATACATACCGGGCATGGTGGTTTCCTCCTTAAAGTAGAGCCGCCTTCGTGCCAGCACGGAGATGGCTCCTTCTGTGGTTGTCATCACCACCACGGTCCCAAAAACCCGGCGAAAGTTCCGACGGGGACTGCCGGGACGGCTGGCGGTGATGGACGATATGCTGAAACGCCCCGCAGGGCGGATTTCACTACACGTTCTCCGTTGGTTCACCGGAGGAGATTTCATCCTTTTTCCGCAATTTCGTCCGGTTGCCCTGCTCATCCTCAATGACAATGCTCTCTAGGTGCGCCTCTAGGCTCCCCCGGACTGAAGCTAAATAGCGCTCCCGGAGGACCGCACGCTCCGCCAACTCTTCTTCGGTAAGTCCCCCCGTACGATTCTTCCATGCTAATTCATTCAGTCTATCTAGCATTTCATTCATCCCAATGGCGCCTCCTTTATCATATATACCGATCTAGCCGGATGATGATCCGTCCTTTTTTGCTCTTGCCGCCAACCTCGCTCAGCACACATTTTCCCAGGCCCCGACAGGTGAGAATATCCCCTGCCTCCAGGATTTTATCCGTTTTTTCACAGAAACTGTGGTTAACCATCACCCGTCCGGCAGAAATCAGCTCCGCGGCACGGGTGCGGGAGAGGGAAAAGCCTGAAGCCACCACCGCGTCCAGCCGCAGGGACGCCACCGTATCCCGAATTTCCTTCACCTCGGGCGTGGTGGGCACCAGTGCCTCAATGGGGCGCTCTGCCAATGTCAGAGGATACCGCCCCACTTGCCCCCATTGATCCAGCAGAATAGGAAGCACCTCACGGAGCAGCAGCACCGTCGCCCCCTGTTCTTCCACTAGGATGTCCCCTAGCTTCTCCCGGGTGAGTCCCAGTCCCATGAGGGAGCCCAGATAGTCCCGGTGGGTCAACTGCGCCTGAGGCGGCACCGAGACAAAGAGTGCACAGACAGGGCAGTCCTGGCCCTCCAGCCAGGCTTCTTCTTCCATCCAATCAGGAAAAAAGATGCAGACCCGCCGCTCCGCATCCGGGAAACCTCCGAAGAACAAATGCCTTATCGGCGGTAGCCGCCGGAGCAGCGTCTGAATGGCACCCTGCTCCTCCGGCGAAAGAAAACCGGACACGCCCGGAATACTCCGCTCCTCGGCCAAGTCACGCTTGTCCAGAAGACGCGCCAAAAGCAGCCGCCGCTCGGGATCCCCGGAGGACTGATTGAGCAATTGGGTTTTTGTCAACTCTACGCCCCCCACATCTTCCGTCAAGCATATGTATCCATCCTGCCGAGGTTAAGAAACTGTCACATTCTTTTTGATATCCAGTATATCTTGTCCCCGTCCCCCTTGTCAACAGTATGAGAGATCGGTATAATATTTCAGAGAACGTCCGCCTGCGGCGAACAAGCTTCTTCTAACTTCTATCTCGAAATGCCAGCGCTCTCTGGCTTATTTATACAAGGCTTCTGTGTGGGCTTGTATGGTTTTCCTTGATTTTGCCCACAATTTGAATTATCCCACAGGATGAAATCCCCGCCGACAATAGGAGGAACCCGCATGCAGACCATGCTTCTCATCTACAACCGACACGCAGGCAAGGACCGCAACCGACTGAGCCTTGCCGAAATTGTGAATACTATGACCGCCCAAGGCTATTTGGTCACCATGTATCCGACCCAGGCCCCGGGAGATGCCGGGGAGGCCATTACCCGCTGGGGCTCCTCCTACGACCGTATCGTGGCAATAGGAGGCGACGGCACCCTCAACGAGGCCGTGAGCGGCCTGCTCCGCCTGCCGGAAAAGCCACCTCTGGGTTACATCCCCGCCGGCAGCACCAACGATTTTTCTAAAAATCTCTCCCTGCCCGCCCTTCCGGCCGAGGCGGCTTTGGTGGCCACCGGCGGAGTCCCGCGTCAGTGTGACGTGGGGACATTCAACGGCAGACCCTTTATCTATGTGGCTGCCTTCGGCGCCTTTGCTGATGTGTCCTTCAACACGCCTCAGCGGGCCAAGAACCTCTTAGGCTATGCCGCATACCTGCTGGAAAGTGTAAAGCGCCTGCCTTCCATTAAACCCTATCAAGTCACCGTGGAGTTTGACGACCAGGAAATCTCCGGCTCATTTCTTTACGGCATGGTGTCCAACACCACCTCAGTGGCGGGCATTCAACACTTCCCTCTGGGTGATCCAAAACTGGACGACGGCCTTCTGGAGGTTACCCTCATCTCTCCCCCCAAGGATATTGTGGAGCTGGAGCGCCTTGGGCGAATCCTGCTTTTAGGGGACCCCCAGCCAACGGCAAGCCCTCTGGTCCAGACCTTCTCCGCCTCCAAGGTCACCATTCACGCTCAGGAGGACCTTTTGTGGGCACTGGATGGGGAAAACGGTGGCGCCCACCGGACCGCGGAAATCGGAGTGATCCACCACGCGTTCACAATTATTCACGGCGCCTAGCGTTAAGATCCTTCATCTCTCCTCTACAGTTGTATTCTTTTACTTGCAAGAAAACGCAGGCTGTATCCAGCTTTTCATGAATACTTTTACAAAATACCTTGCATTATTTCAGTATCCTGTGTATAATACTCCGTAGCAAAGGGCCATGAAGCCCCCTTTGTAGAAAGTGAGGTTAACTATGAAAAAGCTTTTATCTCTGACCCTGGCCGCTCTCTTCTGCGCTGCCCTTCTGGCCGGTTGTAATAAGGCCCCCGCTCCGGCTCCCGAGGGCGAAGAGGGTGACGGCGACACCGCCGGCACCGAGGTTCTGCGCCTTCTTGATACCGCCTATGCCGAAGAGAACTATGCCATCTGCATCAACAAGAACAACACCCAGCTGCTGGATCAGGTCAACGGCGCTCTGGCTGCGCTGACGGAAGACGGCACCGTGCAGGCCATCATTGACAAGTATATCAATGATATCCCCAATGAGCTGACCTTCCAGACAAATGTCGCTGAAGACGCTCCTGTTCTGAAGATGGGCACCAACGCTTACTTCCAGCCCTATGAGTATTGGGATGGCGACAAAATTGTTGGCATCGACGCCGACATCGCCGCCGCTATTGCGGACAAGCTGGGTATGAAGCTGGTCATCGAAGATATGGAGTTTGACGCCATCATCATTGCTGTGCAGAACGGCAACGTAGATATGGGTATGGCCGGCATGACCGTAACCCCCGAGCGACTTGAAAACGTGAACTTCTCCGAGAGCTATGCCACCGGCATCCAGGCCGTCATCGTGAAGGCCGACAGCCCTATCACCACCGTGGACGACCTCTTTGCTGAGGGCGCTTATCATAAGATCGGTGTGCAGCTGAACACCACCGGCGACATTTACTCCACCGGCGATATCGAGGAAGCCGATCCCAGCCTGGGCGAAATCGTGCGCTTCAGCAAGGGCGCCGAGGCTGTTACCGCTCTGATGGCCGGTCAGGTTGATTGCGTCATCATCGATAAGGAGCCCGCAACCTCCTTCGTGGAATTCAATAATCAGTAATATAAGTAACATCGGCTTCGGAACCTGAACCATTGCAAAGGGGGCGGCTTGTCCGCCCCCTTTGACTCCTTGCAATGGCTTACCCGTGTTGGATGGCGCATTACTGCAGGGCTGATCTCCCCGGACCAATTTCCGTCGAACCAGTCTTGCCGTAATGTTCTATCCCACTTTTTGCTCTTATTTTAACTATATGCTATTTCCTGACAGAGGAGGGATCCCCCTTGTTTCCCACATCATGGGCGGAATTTCACAGACGGTTGATTTTAAACTTCATTGAGAAGGACCGCTGGCATTATCTGGTGCAGGGCGTGCTCAGCACCCTTCGCATCACCTTTTTTGCCTGTCTTTTAGGCATCGCCATCGGCGTAGTGGTGGCTATAATCCGTGCCTCCCACGACAAAAACGCCGCCACCATGCGCCGGGGAATGCCCCGCATCTTCCTAAAAATCGTCAACGGGATCTGTAAAGTTTACCTCACCGTGATCCGTGGCACTCCCGTTGTGGTACAACTTTTTATTATGGTTTTGGTGATCTTCTCCTCACAGGATAAGACCTTCACCGCCATTTTGGCCTTCGGCATCAACTCCGGCGCCTATGTGGCGGAGATCATCCGCTCCGGCATCATGTCCATCGACAAAGGACAGTTTGAGGCTGGTCGCAGCTTGGGTTTCAACTACATACAGACCATGCGGTATATTATTCTGCCCCAGGCATTTAAAAACGTCCTGCCTGCTCTGGCGAATGAGTTTATCGTCCTGCTGAAGGAGACCTCTGTGGCCGGCTACGTAGGCGTAGAGGATCTAACCCGGGGCGGTCAGAAGATACTGGGAACAACCTTTGACCCCCTCTTTGTTTATATTGCCATTGCAGGAATCTACCTAACCTTGGTGATGTTCTTCACCTGGCTGGTGGGTAAGCTGGAAAGGAGGCTGCAAAGCAGTGACCACTGACGTTATTATTGAAGTAAAAAACCTCCAAAAGCACTTTCGTGGCGGCACCATCCGCGCGTTGGATGGGGTAGACGCCCAGATTCACCGTGGAGAAGTGGTGGTGGTCATTGGCCCCTCCGGTTCCGGTAAGTCCACCTTTCTGCGCTGCTTAAACCTTTTGGAGCACCCTACTGGGGGTACCGTCACCTTTGAAGGGCACGATATCACGGACCCCAAGGCCAATATCAATCTTCACCGACAGAAGATGGGCATGGTATTCCAGCACTTTAACCTGTTTCCCCATATGACCATCCTGAAAAACCTGACGTTGGCCCCCATGAAGCTCTTGGGCAAATCTCAGAAAGAGGCAGAGGACATTGCCATGTCCCTTCTGGAACGGGTTGGCCTCCATGACCGTGCATCTGCCTATCCCAGCCAACTCTCCGGCGGACAGAAGCAGCGAATTGCCATTGTGCGGGCCCTGTGTATGAACCCAGAAGTAATGCTCTTTGACGAACCTACCTCCGCCTTGGATCCGGAGATGGTGGGCGAGGTGTTGGATGTCATGAAGCAACTGGCCAACGACGGCATGACCATGGTGGTGGTCACCCACGAGATGGGCTTTGCCCGAGAAGTGGGCGATCGGGTGATTTTTATGGCAGAGGGAAAGATCGTGGAGGAAAACCTCCCTAATGTCATTTTTTCCTCCCCTCAGGAGGAGCGCACCCAAAGCTTTTTGGCCAAGGTGCTGTAATTTTTGCCACTCTCCAACTGTAATAAAGCACGCCCCTCAACACCAATATGGGTTGAGGGGCGTTTATTTTCTCTTATAAAAGCTGCCGAATACTCTGTTGTATCCGGCAGCTTTCTATGGTTTTGGTTTGCACGGCCCGGTTTCACAGGGAACCTTCACTTGGCATTTCCCGCAGCCGTAGCGCTTATTTCGTCTGGTACGGGTTCCAGGTGCATTGTATCGCTCTATGGTGGCATTCACAAAACGAGAGCAAAGGACATGGTCTTTTCCCGTCTCTAGGGAGATGGCCCCCGCAGGACAGTTCCGTACACAGGCACCGCACAGAGAGCAGTAGTCATACAGCCCGGTGTATGGCCGAGCATCCGGCACAAGCTCCAAATTAGTTACGATGGAAGTGAATCGGCCCGCTACACCCTTCTTCGTAATTAGTCCCTTAGAAAGTCCAAAGGTGCCCAGCCCGCAGACGTAGGCCACATGCCGCTCCGACCAGTTGCTGGTATAGATCCGCTGGACTTCGTCCTCCAGAGCAAAAAAACGCTCCGACCGTACCGGGGAAAGAACCAAGTATCCCCTGGACTCCAGCATCTCCCGGAGGCGCTGGTTCACCCTGTCGATCATATCCATCCCTTCCGCCCGGGCATGAACCCATCCCAGCGAGGGCCAGCTCATGTCCACCCGATTGCTCTTGCGCACTTCCGGAGAAAGGGGAAAAAACAGGGAAATCACGGTTTGCGCTTCCTGCATCCACTCCTGGGGTGTCAGAAAATGGGGCCCAACGGCTTCGGGTTTCTTCAGTTCATGAAAAAGCGGATCCTCTGCCCCGGCAAAGCCCAGAATCGGCTTGTCATACAGCCGCATTCCGGCAACTGCGGAGTCAAGAGCGATGTCCGGCGGAATCCGGTTTTGGTCTTCCTCCTCCATCAGTTTGGCTGCCAAGACGGTCAGTTCTTCTTTGGTCATGGGCTATCTCCACCGCCCTTTCCCCAATTCCTTTAGGCCAGCGCTTCTGGGTTCGTAAACGCTAGGTCAAACTCCTCACCTGACATGGTCTCATGCTCCAGGAGATAGCTAGCCACCAGCTCCAGCTTTTCTCGCTGACTCTGCAGAATGGCGGCGCAGGCTTTATACTGCTCATCCACGATCCGCTTGATCTCCTCGTCAATGATACCGGCCACTTCTTCCGAGTAGCTACGGCTCTGGGCCATGCTCCGTCCGATAAACACCTCATGGTCGTCATCAAAGGAGATGGTGCCTAGTCTGGCGCTCATGCCGTATTTAGTCACCATTGCGCGGGCAATAGCCGTGGCCCGCTTTAAGTCGTTAGAGGCACCCGTGGAGCTGTCACCCAAAACCAGCTCTTCAGCCACACGGCCCCCCAGCAGGGCGCAGATGCTCTCCATCAGCTCGCCCTTAGCCTGATAGGGTCTGTCCTCCCGGGGCAGAGAGACTGTCATGCCGCCCGCGGCCCCCCGGGGGATGATGGTGATATGGTGTACGGAATCCTGGGTGGGGAGGGCCCGCATCACCACAGCGTGGCCCGCTTCGTGATAGGCAGTAAGCCGCTTGGCATGATCGGGCACCACTCGGCTCCGTTTTTCCGGTCCGGCAATGACCTTGAGCATGGCCTCCTCCACATCTGCCATGGAGATAACCCGCTTCTCTTGACGGGCAGCCAAAAGAGCCGCCTCGTTCATCAGGTTTTCCAGATCCGCCCCGGTGAAACCACTGGTGGCTCTGGCAATGTCCCGGAGGTTCACATCCTCTGAAAGGGGCTTATTTTTTACATAAATTTTGAGTATATCCTCCCGCCCACGGATGTCGGGCCGGCCTACATAGACCTGCCGGTCGAACCGGCCGGGGCGCAGCAGGGCGGGATCCAGAACATCCGCCCGGTTGGTGGCTGCCATGACAATAACCCCTTCATTGGCAGCAAAACCATCCATCTCCACCAGGAGCTGGTTGAGGGTTTGTTCACGTTCATCATGACCGCCGCCCAGGCCTGTGCCCCTCTGGCGGCCCACGGCGTCAATTTCATCGATAAACACAATGGAAGGGGACACCTTTTTTGCCTGCTCAAAGAGATCTCGCACCCGGGATGCACCCACGCCCACATAGAGTTCCACGAAATCCGAACCCGAGATGGATAAGAAGGAAACCCCCGCCTCGCCGGCTACAGCTCGGGCCAGCAGAGTTTTACCCGTGCCCGGAGGGCCAACCAGCAAGACACCCTTGGGAATCCGCGCTCCCAGCTCCAGAAAATGATTGGGCGCACGTAGAAACTCCACAATCTCCCGCAGCTCTTCCTTCTCTTCGTCAGCACCAGCAACGTCAGCAAAGGTGACCAGTTTATCCTCATCGCTCATAATCTTTGTTCTGGCACGACCGAACTGGGGCGCACGATTTCCGCCGCCGCCCACGCCGCCGCCCCCATTGCGCATCTGCCGCAGGGTGATAAAATACCAAAACACTACCACCACAACAATTACAGAAAGCACCAACATCATGCCGTTCATCCAAGAAGTGCCGCTGCGCTCCCCCGGATAGTCATAGGAGACAATGATGCCTGCCTCCCACTGATCCACCACCAGCTCATTGAAGTCGGAGTAGAACACGTCAAAGCGGATGGGGTAGGTGAAAGCCTTGCTGCCGTTCACCTCTGTGCGGAGGGTAAATCGGACCGCTCGCTCCGTCACCTTTACGGTCTCCACCTGCTCCGTTTCCAACAGATGGCGGATATCGGAGTAGGCATAGGTCGGCCCTTCGCTGCCACTACGCAGGAAGTTAAAGACCAGCATCAGCATCGCCACAACGAAAATGGCATAGATGACATCCCGGAATACGTTTCGCTTCAAGAGGCGCTCACGCCCTTTCTGGATTAGATCTTGACTGCTAGGCAATCCTTGGAAATCAGGTTTTGCAGATTGGTATCACTCGTCCCCCTGGGCGTAGACAGAGGGTTTCAGCACGCCGACATAGGGAAGGTTCCGGTATTTCTGATTATAGTCCAGGCCATAGCCCACCACAAACTCATCGGGAATGGTGAAGCCCCGATAGTGAACCTCCACTTCCTTCACCCGTCTGTCCGGCTTATCCAGCAGGACGCACAGCCGCAGGGAGGCGGGATTTCGCTTCCAAAGCTCGGGAATGAGCCGAGACAGCGTGTTCCCGGAATCCAGAATGTCCTCTACCAGGATCACATCTCGGCCGGCGATCTCCTTGTGAATATCCAGACGGATGTTCACCTGACCGCTGCTCTCGGTCCCGGCACCATAGGAGGAGGCGGACATGAACTCCACATTGATGGGCAGGGTAATCTCCCGGACCAAATCCGCTAAAAACACAAAAGAGCCCTGCAAAATCCCCACTACCACAGGGGCGCGCCCCTCATAATCCCGGTTGATCTCCGCCGCCAGGCGGGATACACAAAGACGTAAATCCTCTTCACGAAATAAAATTTGTTTAATATCCTGCTCCATGGGTCAAAACATCCTTCCTCATTCCATATCTATCTGCCATTTATTCTTCATTCAGGAATCGCAGGGCCAGCGCTGCTTCCCCCGACTGAGCCAAATACGCCCGGTGAGGCCCCAGCCCCGCCACAGCCGCCAGCTCCCCCCCAGCATCCAGCACCGGAATCCGCTCCCGGTCCCTTCTGGGGACTTTCTCTTCAATCATCAGCTTTTTCAGACTCTTGCTCCGCCGGCCCGGTAGGGCCAGCACATCCCCGGTCTGGCGGGGACGCAGGGTTAGTGCCCCAGATAGAGCCTCTACCTTCAGGTACATCGCCCCATCTGGATTCTCCCCGGGGGCTACGGTTTCCTCACAAATAACGCTCCAGCCCGTCCCGTGGATCACCGTTTTCCCCTTTCGGTTAAGGGGCAACGGATCAAAGGGGGGCAGGGGTTCCTGACTGCTTTCGTAAGCAAAGAGAACTTCCTCATAAACCCGCGAAACCAACACACCCCCGGGCAGACGAATGGAAGCAGAGGGATCCCTCCCCCGAATGACCTCTAAAATCCCGGTAATATGGGCACCGGTGGGCGGCGGAGCCTCAATCCCTTCCAGCATTCGGCGAATCACCCGGACGGCAATGGCCGTGGGTAACAGTGACAGCCGCTTTGTGGGGAGCACCAACCCCTCCTCGGCGGGCAGCGCCTCCCGAAACACCTCCAGCGCTCGGGCTGTCAGATATGCCTCATCTTCCCGCAGACTGCGAATGGTGGCCGAGGCGCTCTCAGCAAGGCGAGGGTTGAGCTCTCGC